>NZ_JAQCSY010000040.1:0-14635 GCF_027686195.1 Coprococcus sp. AF102-57
AGTGGAAATCCTGTGTATTTAACTAAAAACGAATATGGCGCTAATTCGTTGGGTGGCGGCTTTTGTATTTGCGATAAGTGTTATGATAACAACAAGAAGCTTGCTGGTTTATGTTGCCGTATGAGGCAGAGGATTATGCAGAAAATTTGATCTCTCAGGTGCGAAAAAAAGATGAAAAAATAGAACAACGGGACTTTGATATGGCTAAAATGGTTGATTTTCTCACTTAAACAAGCTATTATTAAAAGTAATTGTCTTAATAAAATACCCGTTTCAAATTCATTGTTTACAGTATTATATAATATGATAAAGTATCGCTGTAGTCGCATTCAGTCGTAAGTAGTCGCATACAATTCTTACGACTGAAAAACGGTCGTAAAACAGCAAAAAACGGGGTAAAATTTGGGGCATTTTTTTGCAAAAAAACGGTAAAAAATAAAGTGGTTTTAAAATTGAAAATATTATAAATTGTAAAATTTATACGCTTAAAATTGTGTGAAAATCACAAACAAATAAACTGAAAGTGGAGGAAAAATGAGGAAATTAGCATTAAATGATGATATTTTACTGAATATAGAGAAACCTGCCCGCTACATTGGACACGAAGTCAATTCGGTCATGAAGGACAAAAAAGCGGTAGATATTCGGTTTGCAATGTGTTTCCCGGAGGTATATGAGGTTGGTATGTCCCATCTGGGAATCCAGATTCTGTACGATATGTTCAACCGCCGGGAGGATACCTGGTGTGAGAGAGTATACTCTCCGTGGATCGATCTGGATAAGATCATGCGCGAAAAACATATTCCACTTTTTACCCTGGAATCTCAGGATCCGGTGAAGGAGTTTGACTTTCTTGGAATCACATTACAGTTTGAGATGTGTTACACCAACGTGCTTCAGGTACTGGATTTGTCTGGTATCCCACTTCACAGTGCGGACAGAACTTTAGAAGATCCGTTTGTAATTGGTGGAGGACCGTGCGTGTATAATCCAGAACCACTGGCAGAATTTTTCGATATGTTCTATATCGGAGAGGGCGAAGTGGTTTATGATGAACTTCTGGAAGCATACAAAAAGTGGAAAAGAGCCGGAAAAAGCCGGAAAGAATTTCTGGAAATGGCAGCAGAGATTGAGGGAATTTACGTTCCTTCTTTTTATGATGTTACTTACAAAGAAGACGGCACAATCGAATCTTTCCTGCCAAACAATCCGCATGCAAAGGAAAAAATCAAACGAGTAGTTGCGGCAGATATGAGCCAGACAACCTATCCGTTAAAGCCGGTTGTTCCGTTTATCAAAGTAACTCAGGACAGAGCGGTTCTGGAGATTCAGCGCGGCTGTATCCGTGGATGTCGTTTCTGTCAGGCGGGAATGGTTTACCGTCCGACACGTCCGCGTGATATCAACATGCTCAAAGAGACAGCACGTGCAATGCTGAAAAATACGGGACATGAAGAGATCACCTTAAGTTCTTTAAGTTCCAGTGATTACAACGAACTGGAAGAGATCGTCACCTTCCTGATCGATGAGTTCCACACACAGGGCGTCAACATTTCCCTGCCGTCCCTTCGTATCGATGCATTTTCTTTGGATGTTATGAGCAAGGTGCAGGATGTGCGTAAGAGCAGTCTGACCTTCGCCCCGGAAGCCGGAACACAGAGGATGCGTAATGTAATCAATAAAGGTCTGACGGAAGATGACATTTTAAATGGAGCCGGACAGGCTTTTGAAGGTGGATGGACGAAGGTCAAGCTCTACTTCATGCTTGGACTTCCGACCGAAACCCAGGAAGACATGGAAGGAATTGCTGTTCTTGCAGATAAAGTAGCACGCCGGTATTATGAGATTCCGAAGGATCAGAGAAATGGAAAATGTCAGATCACGGCAAGTAGTTCCTTCTTTGTACCGAAACCATTTTCACCGCTTCAGTGGGCGACCATGCAGCCGATGGAAGAATATATCCGCCGTGCAGGAATTGTACAGGAAGCATTCCGCAACCAGCTGAACCGCAAGAGTCTGCGCTACAACTGGCATACCGCCGAAGTAACCGTTCTGGAAGGCGTCTTTGCCCGCGGTGACCGGAAGGTCGGAAAGGTTCTGGAAGAGGCTTACCGTCTTGGCTGTATTTACGATGCGTGGGATGAGTATTTTGATTATGATAAATGGCTGCAGGCCTTTGAAAATACAGGTGTAGACATGGATTTCTATAATCTCAGAAAGCGTGAATTAGATGAAATCTTCCCATGGGATTTCATCAATTGTGGCGTGACAAAATCTTTCCTTATAAGAGAATGGAAGAATGCAATGGAAGGGAATGTAACCCCGAACTGCCGTGCAAAATGTTCCGGCTGTGGGGCAGCAAGTTACGGAGGAGGTGTCTGCTTTGAAGGCAAGAATTAAATTTCGGAAAAATGGAGTGATGAAGTTCATCGGACACCTGGATATCATGCGGTATTTCCAGAAAGCGATTCGCCGTGCCGAGATTCCGATCGCATTTACCAGTGGTTACAGCCCGCATATGATCATGTCTTTCGCTAATCCACTTGGCGTAGGGCTTACCAGTGACGGGGAATATTTTGATATCGAATTGACCGAGTCAATCGCCAGCAAAGAAGCGGTCAGACGGCTGAATGAACAGATGGTAGACGGCATGGAGATCGTCAGCTTTGTGCAGATCCCGGATGATAAGAAAAGCAAAGGAATGTCAATCGTAGCAGGTGCCGACTATTTATCTTCGGTAAAAAATGGCAGCCTGCCGGAAGATCTTGCTGAAAAGCTGGAAGCTTTTTATGCGCAGAATGAAATCTGTGTGGTCAAAAAGACGAAAAAGAGTGAAAAAGAAGTGGACATTCGTCCAATGATCTACAAGCTGGAATGCCGGGACGGAAAGATTTATATGCGTGTGGCAGCAGGAAGTGTCCAGAACTTAAAGCCGGAGCTGGTCACAGAAGCGTTTGTCCGCTATCTTGGTATGGATGCGGAGGAAGTGACCTTTACCCACCACAGACTGGAAACTTTTGCGGAATCCGAAAACACGGAGAGCAAGATGATTCTGGTTCCACTGGATGCGCTTGGAACGGAGATTGTGTAGATGGAACGAAAAGTACTCCTTACGGAATGCATGAACCGCCGGGTGCTTGCAATTTTAGAGGATGAGAAAGTAACGGAATTTCACTTTGGCAGTAGCGAAGAAAAAAAGAGCTGCCGCCTGGGTGAAATTTATGTCGGAAGAGTACGGAAAATCCTTCCGAATATCGGTGGCGCATTTGTTGAAATTGCAAATGGTGAGCAATGCTATTTTGCGCTGGATGGAAAATATACCCCGGTTTTCACCAATAAGATTGGAAAGAAGCCACTTGTGATCGGTGATGAACTTCTGGTTCAGGTGGAGAAAGAAGCAGTGAAAACCAAGCAGCCTGTCGTGACCGGGAACTTAAATTTCACCGGGCAGTATGTAGTACTGACTTCCGGCAATCGTATCATTGGTGTATCCGGTAAAATTCACGGTGTCAGGAAAGAAGAACTGCAAAAGCTGGGACAGGACTATATAGACTGTGATTTCGGATTGATTTTCCGGACAAATTGTGTGGAAGCAGAAGAAACACAGATCCGTGCCGAAATTGACAAACTGGCAGAGAACTATCACAGAATCGTAGAATATGGCAAGATGCGGACCTGCTTCAGCTGTCTGCAGAGTGCACCGGATCCGTGCGTACAGGCACTCCGGGATATTTACAAAAAAGATTTGACGGAAATTATTGTAGAGGAAACGGTAGAAGATGGAGCTTTGTATAAAGAAGTTCAGACTTATCTGGAAACGGAAATGCCAGATGAACTTCCGCTTCTCCGTGCGTATACGGATCCGTCTTATCCACTTGTAAAATGCTATAACCTGGAAGGGGCGATCCGAGAAGCCAGACAAGAACGGGTATGGATGAAATCCGGGGCTTATCTGGTGATCCAGCCAACCGAGGCGCTGACTGTAATCGATGTCAATTCTGGAAAATGTCTGAAAAAGAATTCTCATTTTCCGGAGATCAACCGGGAGGCAGCAAGGGAAGCAGTCCGCCAGATCCGGCTCCGCAATATTTCCGGTATCATTATTATTGATTTTATCAACATGAAATCAGCAGAAGAGAAGAAAGAACTTCTTGCGTATCTGCAGCTGGAATTAAAGAAGGACCCAAATCCCGGGAATGTGATGGGAATGACGAAACTGCAGCTGGTGGAAATTACACGAAAGAAAATCCGAAAAACACTGGAGGAAAGTTTACATGGGTAAAAAAGAAGTCAAAACAAATGCAATGCGAATTTTAGATAAAATGAAAATTTCTTATGAATATCAGACCTATGAATGCGATGAATTCACAGACGGAATTGAAACCGCCGACAAGCTGAATCTGCCTCACGAACAGGTTTACAAGACCATTGTCACAACTGGAAAAAGTGGTGAACATTATGTGTTCGTGCTCCCGATCGAAGCGGAGATTGATTTTAAGAAGGCTGCAAAAGCGGTTGGTGAAAAATCTATTGAAATGCTTCGTTTAAAGGAGTTAACACCGCTTACCGGCTATGTGCGTGGTGGATGCACTTCGATCGGAATGAAAAAGCATTTTCCGACGATCATTGATGCAAGTGCACAGCAGTTTGAGAAAGTCTATGTAAGTGCCGGAAGAATCGGTGCACAACTGACACTTGCACCGGAGGATTTGAGAAAAGCAGCGGATGCTACATTTGCAGATGTAATTCATGCATAGAAAGTTTTCAAAAAAAGAAATTCTATTAGACAAAATGCAAGATTTTCAACAGATTCCAAAAGAAAATCTTGCATTTTTCACGTCAGCGTAATAAAGTAATAACTACATAAGTGTAGAAACATCTGCCCGGTGTTTCTACAGAAAATGCAGGTTTGCCATGTGCAGATCAGAATACATGAATTGAGAGATGGAGGAATACCAACAGATGATTAAGGTAGTGAAATTCGGCGGAAGCTCTCTTGCCGATGCAGTACAGATTAAAAAGGCAGGAAAGATCGTTCTTTCAGAGGAAGCAAGACGTTACGTTGTACCGTCTGCTCCGGGAAAGCGTTTTTCCGACGACACCAAGGTAACAGATATGCTGTATCGTTGTTACGGCGCAGCTGTAAAAGAGAAGAAATTTACAGAATTACTCGCTGACATTCAGAAGAGATATCAGGAAATCATTGAAGGGCTTGGGATCACTCTTTCTCTTGACGAAGAATTTGCCACCATCCGTGATAATTTTGCAAAGAAGATCGGAAGGGATTATGCTGCTTCCCGTGGAGAATATTTAAACGGACGTGTAATCGCAGCTTATCTTGGATATGAGTTTATCGATGCGGCAGAAGTAATCAAGTTCGATGAAAATGGGAACTTCCTTTCAGAAGAAACTAACCAGGTACTTGCAGACAGACTTTCAAAAGTAGAACGTGCCGTGATTCCTGGATTCTACGGAGCACGTCCAGACGGAACGATCCAGACATTTTCCCGCGGCGGATCTGATGTAACAGGATCGATCGTTGCAAGAGCCACACATGCTGATATGTATGAGAACTGGACAGACGTATCCGGATTCCTCATTGCAGATCCCCGTATCATCAAGAATCCAAAAGGAATCGAAGCAATTACTTACAAAGAGTTACGTGAACTTTCTTATATGGGTGCCAGCGTATTGCATGAAGATGCAATCTTCCCGGTTCGTAAAGAAGGAATCCCGATCAACATCCGTAATACAAACGCACCGGAAGAAAAGGGTACTCTGATCGTAGAAGGAACCTGCAGAAAGCCGAAGTATACAATTACCGGTATTGCAGGAAAGCGTGGATTTGCTTCTATTACAATTGAAAAAGCAATGATGAACTCAGAAGTCGGATTTGGCCGCAAGGTTCTTGGTGTATTTGAAGATGAAGGGATTTCTTTTGAACATATGCCGTCAGGAATTGATACTATGACTATCTTTGTCCATCAGGATGAATTTGAAGAACATGAGCAGAAAGTGCTTGCGGGCATCCACCGTGCCGTGAATCCGGATGACATCGAACTGGAATCCGATCTTGCACTGATCGCTGTTGTTGGACGTGGAATGCGCCAGACACGCGGTACAGCCGGAAGAATTTTCTCCGCACTGGCACATGCACATGTCAATGTAAAAATGATCGACCAGGGATCCAGTGAGCTGAATATCATCATCGGTGTGAGAGAGCACGACTTTGAAGCAGCAATCAAAGCAATTTATGATATTTTTGTTAACACTCAGCTGTAAATCTTCAATTCGATCCTCAAATATGGTATAGTACAGGTGTTGGGGAAAACTCCCCTGTACAGAACATTCATACAAGAGAGGATACGAAAATGAACATATTATTTTTCCTGAAGCCAAAAGCAGAAGTGGCATTTGTATATGACTACCACACGCTCAGACAGGCAATGGAAATCATGGAGTACCACAAATACTCATCCATTCCGATGATCAACAGGGAAGGTAAATACGTCGGCACAATCACCGAAGGAGACCTGCTCTGGGGACTTAAGAAGCTGAACATCCTGAATCTGAAAGGAGCAGAAGACGTTGCAATCACGAAGATTGCAAGAAGAGCAGATTACCGGCCGGTAAGCGCTGATTCTAATATGGAAGATCTGATGGAAAAAGCGATGGATCAGAACTTTGTTCCGGTCATAGATGACCAGAAGAATTTCATAGGAATTATCACAAGAAAAGACATTATCGGATATTGTTACGAAAAAATTAAAAAAATTGCAAATTAGGGGTTGACTTTGTGCGGTATACCACTGTATAATACAGAGGTATGCCGCACAACGAGGTTATAAGTCCTGATTTGATCAGACACCGTAGTTGGCGAGTAATGATAATAGGAGGTGCCATATGTACGCAATTATAGCAACAGGTGGTAAACAGTACAAAGTAGCCGAAGGCGATATCATTAAAGTAGAAAAGCTTGGTGTGGAAGCCGGACAGTCTTATACTTTTGACCAGGTTCTCGCAGTAAGTGGTGACGAGCTTAAAGTTGGAACACCAGTAGTAGAAGGTGCAACAGTTGAAGCATCTGTAATTGGTGATGGAAAAGCTAAAAAAGTTATCGTTTACAAGTATAAGAGAAAAACAGGTTACCACAAGAAAAACGGACACAGACAGCAGTATACAGCAGTTAAGATCGAAAAGATCAACGCGTAAGAAGCTGGTGGTTATATGATACGAGTAACCATTTATAAAGATGAAAAACATCAATGTGTAGGTTTCAAAGCACATGGTCATGCAGGATTCAGTGAAGAAGGACAGGATATTGTCTGCGCAGCTGTTTCCGTACTTACGATCAATACTTTGAATGCCATTGAGAAATTTGCGGATGACCGTACAAGCCTTGTATCCGATGAATCCAAAGGACTCATTGACTATCGACTTAAAGGTAATCCGACTCGCGAGGCAAAGCTTTTGCTTGACGCGATGGTTCTTGGTCTGGAAGAAATTGCAGAAGATGAGAACTACAGAGAATATATGGATTTGACATACGAGGAGGTGTAACAACCATGATGAAATTAAACCTTCAGTTTTTCGCTCATAAAAAAGGAGTTGGTTCTACAAAGAACGGTCGTGACTCTGAATCTAAGAGACTTGGAGCAAAAAGAGCAGACGGACAGTTTGTAAAAGCTGGTAACATCCTTTACAGACAGCGCGGAACAAAGATTCATCCAGGAATCAATGTAGGTCGCGGTGGTGACGATACATTATTTGCACTGGTTGACGGTGTTGTTCGTTTTGAAAGAAAAGGAAGAGATAAGAAACAGGTTTCTATCTATCCAGTAGCTGAATAAGCAGATCTAACAGAGGCTTCAAACTTTTTTGGTTTGAAGCCTTGTTTTTAGTCATAAATAAGGAGGACATATTATGTTTGCAGACAGAGCAAAAATATATATCCGATCCGGAAAGGGCGGCGACGGTCACGTCAGCTTTCGCAGGGAATTATATGTTCCGAATGGCGGTCCGGACGGAGGCGACGGCGGTCGCGGCGGTGATGTAATCTTTGAAGTGGACAAAGGTCTTAACACACTGGTAGATTTCCGTCACAAAACAAAATATAAAGCACAGGACGGAGAGGAAGGCGGCAAAAAGCGCTGCCATGGTAAGGATGCAAAGGATCTGATCCTGAAAGTTCCTGAAGGGACAGTTATCCGTGAAGCAGAGACCAATAAAGTCATTGCCGATATGTCGGGCGAGAACCAGCGCCAGATTATCTTAAAAGGCGGTAAGGGCGGTCTTGGAAATATGCATTTTGCAACCTCTACCATGCAGGTTCCGAAGTATGCACAGCCGGGAAAGCCTGCACAGGAACTCTGGGTGAATCTGGAACTTAAGGTGATCGCAGACGTTGGGCTTGTAGGTTTCCCGAATGTTGGTAAATCCACATTCCTTTCCCGTGTAACCAATGCGCAGCCAAAGATTGCAAATTATCATTTCACAACACTCAGTCCGAACCTTGGAGTTGTAGATCTGGAAGGTGCAAAGGGATTTGTTATTGCAGATATTCCAGGACTGATTGAAGGAGCATCAGAAGGTGTCGGACTTGGACATGAATTTTTGCGTCATATTGAACGTACCAAGATGATGATCCATGTTGTGGATGCGGCAGGTATCGAAGGACGTGATCCGGTTGAAGACATTTATAAGATCAACGCTGAGCTGGAAGCCTATAACAAAGAAATTTCCATGCGTCCGCAGGTTATTGCAGCGAACAAGGTTGACTTGATCTATTCCGAAGATGAAGATCCGATCCAGAGACTGAGAGATGAGTTTGAACCAAAGGGAATCAAGGTATTCCCGATTTCCGGTGTGACCGGAGAAGGACTTTCTGATCTTCTTTACTATGTAAATAATGAACTTCAGAAACTGGATGACAAGCCGATCGTATTTGAACAGGAATATTTCCCGGAAGAAGAGATTATCCACATGGATCTTCCATATACCGTGGAAAAAGAAGACGATATATTTGTAGTAGAGGGACCAAAGATCGAAAAGATGCTTGGTTACACCAATCTGGATTCCGAGAAGGGATTTGCTTTCTTCCAGAAATTCCTGAAAGAAACCGGTATCCTTGAACAGCTTGAAAATGCAGGTGTTCAGGAAGGCGATACTATCCGTATGTACGGTCTTCAGTTTGAATATTACCGTTAGAAAAGAACATAATTTCAGAAAGGAGAAGTTTTATGACTTCCAAACAGAGAGCCTATTTAAAGAGCCTTGCGATGACAATGGATCCGATCCTTCAGATCGGTAAATCCAGCGTAACACCGGAACTTACCGCAGCTGTTGCAGAAGCGCTTGAAGCAAGAGAACTGATCAAGCTTCACGTTCTTCAGAACTGTGGAGATGATCTGCGTGGAATGGCAGAGATCCTTGCAGAGCGTACACGTTCCCAGGTGGTACAGGTTATCGGAAGAAAAATCGTTCTTTATAAAGAGGGAAAAGACGACAAGAAGAAAATCGTTCTTCCTTAATGAGTGGAGTATAGATTATGAGAATCGGTATTATGGGCGGAACATTTGATCCCATCCACAACGGGCATCTGATGCTTGGTGAATATGCATACCAGCAGTTCCATCTGGATGAAGTGTGGTATATGCCAAACGGCAATCCGCCCCATAAATCAAATCCGGAAATACGAAAAGATTTACAGGACCGTGCCGAAATGACACGCCTTGCAATTGAAGAGATCCCGTATTTCCGGCTTTGTACCTATGAAATGGATCGAAAGGAAACTTCGTACTCCTATCAGACAATGGAGTATTTTAAAGAGACTTATCCGCAGGATGAATTTTATTTTATCATCGGTGCGGATTCTCTTTTCAATCTGGAAACCTGGAAATGTCCGGAAAGACTTCTGAAAACAGCGGTTATCCTGGCAGCATATCGGGATGATGCAGGAGCGCCGAAAGAAATGCGCCGTCAGATCACATATTTGAAAGAAAAGTATGCATGTGATATCCGGCTTCTCCGTACCCCTGTGATGCCGGTTTCTTCCAGTGAGATCCGGCAGATGATCCGAGGAGGAGAGACAGAAGATCTTCCGATTCCGAAAAAGGTTGCAGATTATATAGATTTGAACAGATTATATCAGGTGAGTGAACATGACGGAAACAATACTTAAGATGCAGAAAAAAGTAAAACGGTACCTGGATAAAGACCGTTATGATCATACGATCGGTGTGATGCATACGGCAGGCTGTCTTGCCATGCGTTATGGTGCCAATCTGGAGCAGGCTTTGACGGCAGGACTTTTACATGACTGTGCAAAATGTGTGCCGGCAGATGAAAAGATTAAGCTCTGCGAGAAAAATCATATCGAAATTTCCGATGCAGAGTACAAAAATCCGGGACTTCTGCACGCAAAGCTGGGCGCATTTTTTGCCCGGAAAAAATATGGAATAGAAAATGAAGAGATTCTACGATCGATCGAGTCTCATACAACTGGTCGTCCGAATATGTCTCTGCTTGATAAGATCATTTATATCGCAGATTATATTGAGCCTGGAAGAGATGTTGCACCAAATCTTCCGGAAGTACGTGCGCTTGCATTTGTAGATATCGATGCATGTCTTTACCGTATTCTGGAAGATACACTTGCATATCTTGCCGAAAAAGGTGCAACGTTAGATCCTGCGACAGAAGAGACATTTTTATATTATAAAAACCTGAAAAACAGTGATTCCGAAAAGGAGGACAAAAACTGATGCAGACAATCGAGCAGTCAAGAGAGATGGCAAAACTTGCCTGCGAAGCACTCGCTGACAAAAAAGGCGAAGATATCCGTGTAATTGACATTGCAGGAATCTCTGTGCTTGCAGATTATTTTATTATTGCAAACGGAACCAATGAGAGCCAGGTAAGAGCTCTTGTCGATAATGTCGAAGAAGAACTTGCAAAAGCAGGATATGAAGTCAAACAGCGTGAAGGCTATGGCCTTGGAAGCTGGGTGCTTCTTGACTTTGGCGACATTATCGTTCATGTATTTGACAGAGAAAACCGTGTTTTCTATGATCTGGAAAGAATCTGGAGCGATGGCAAACAGGTGGATCCGGAAGAATTATAAAAGAATTCAAAATGAGAATGTGCTTCGGCACATTCTTTTTTTTAATGTAAAAAGCAGGGCATGGGCCCTGCTTTTCTGATACAATTATTCAAGATTTATAAGATTATTCACAAAGTTTAGAGAATGCATCTGCAACAAACTGTACTTTAGTTCCAACAATAACCTGTACAGAAGTTTTTCCAGGTCTAATAACACCTGCAACACCTGCAGATTTGATCACTTTGTCGTTAACTGCAGTCATATCTTTTACTTCCAGTCTCAGTCTTGTTACACAGTTGTCGATGCTTGCAATGTTTTCCTTTCCACCGCAACCTTCAAGAATCTTTGCTGCGATAGCTGTAAAGTCATCACTTGCTAATTCTACATTTTTTTCTGCTTCCAGATCGTCATCATCTTCTCTACCCGGTGTCTTCAGATCAAATTTCTTGATCGCAAAGAGGAATACAAAGTAAAATACCAAAAAAGCTGCGATTCCAAGAGGAATGATGAGCCATATCTTAGCTGCTGCCGGAAGAGAAGCAGAGAAGAATAAGTCCATCGCACCTGCTGAGAATGAGAATCCTGCACGGAATCCAAGAGCAACCGTGATCATTGTGAAGATACCATAAAGTGCTGCATAAATTACATAAAGTACCGGTGCAAGGAACATGAATCCGAATTCGAACGGTTCAGTTACACCACAGATGAATGCACAAATAGCTGCAGAAGCTACAAGTCCGATTGCAACTTTCTTTTTCGCCGGTTTTGCACATTTTACCATAGCAAGAGCTGCACCAGGGATACCAAACATCATACATGGGAAGAATCCTGACATGTACATTCCAAGACTCCATGATACGTCTGCAGATGTTTCACCAGCCCAGAAGTGCTGTAAGTCACCAAGACCGATCGTATCAAACCAGAATACATTGTTCAGTGCGTGATGTAATCCGGTAGGAATGAGCAGACGGTTGAGGAATGCATAGATACCGGCTCCTACAACATCCAGACCAACAATACCTTTTCCAATAGCAACAAGTGCTCCGAAAAGTAATGGCCATACGAATAATAAAACAACAGATGCAAGAATAGAAACAACTCCGGCAATAATTGCTACACAGCGTTTTCCACTGAAGAAAGACAACCAGTCCGGAAGCTTTGTGCTTTTGAATTTGTTGTAGCACACAGATCCGATGATACCTGCAAGAATACCGATAAACGGGTTTGCGATTTTGTCGAAGGCAAGTGTCTTTGTTGCACTGTCTGCGATAGAAGGCATGATCGTTGTAACAAATCCTGTTGAAAGAAGTGTTGTCATCATAAGCCATGAAGCAAGAGCAGCGATACCACCTGTACCATCATTTTTTTCAGACATACCGACACCGACACCGATTGCAAAAAGAATTGCCATGTTGTCGATCAAAGCTCCACCTGCTTTTACTAAAAACAGACCGATCAGATTTACTGCACCCTGGATGTCTCCACCCTGCATCGTAGCCGGACATAACCTGTATCCAATACCCATGAGGATACCACAGATTGGAAGAATAGCTACCGGGAGCATTAACGCTTTACCAAGTTTTTGTAAGAATTTCATGTTTTTCCTCCTTAGAAATAAAATAAAAGTATACACTAAACTGGACCATTCCAGTTAGCTTCGATTGAAAAAGCACAGATCCTAGGATAATTTAAGCACAGCATCCTCCAGTGTGACTTCGCCTTTCTTCTGAAGGGCTATTTTTCCATAAGTATCTGTATTACAGATGAGTACCGGAGTAATGGTATTTAATCCGGCTGCCTGGATCTTATCCAGATCAACTTCCATCAGGAGATCTCCCTGTTTTACCTTGTCACCTGCAACAACATGGGGGGTAAAAGGTTCTCCTTTCAGTGTAACGGTATCAAGACCGATATGGATCAGAATCTCTGTTCCCTGGGTGCTTGTCATAGTAACGGCGTGAAGAGTATCAAATACCATACTCACTTCCCCATCTGCCGGTGCATAGACCTTTCCCTCGGAAGGAATGACTGCAAATCCGTCTCCTAATATTTTATCCGCAAAAGTCGAATCCGGAACTTCTGTGATCGGTACGACTTTTCCGTTACACGGGGAGTGGAGTAGATTCCCCTTATTTTTTCCTTTAAATAAACCTAACATGTGATCTCCTTTCCATCTACATAGACGCTTACTATATTCAAATCTTTATCTAAAAGCACAAAATCTGCTTTCTTACCAGCGGAGATACTTCCGACCTCATGGAAAATTCCGATTTCTTTTGCCGGATTTTCAGATGCGCACATGACTGCTGTTTCAAACGGAAGGCCGACTTTCTTAACCACAAAACGCACACAGTCCATAAGATTCGTAGCAGAACCAGCAATTGTTCCATCATGCAGGGTAGCAAGATTGCCTTTTACCTTTACCGGCTGTCCGCCAAGGGTGTAATCTCCATCATTCAGACCAGTTGCTCGCATACTGTCACTGATCAGGATCATACGCTTCGCACCAAACATGGCAAAGGTTGCGCGGATCACAGACGGATGAATATGTACACCGTCACAGATCAACTCTGCATGGCATGTTTCAGAATCCCTAACTGCACCGATCACGCCCGGATTTCTATGATTCAATGGTGGCATTGCATTGTACAAATGGGTCGCATGGGAAGCACCACGCTGAATGGCTTCTTTTGCAGTATCATAATCCGATGCGGTATGAGCAAGGGATATAACCACCTCATCCTTTGCTTTCTCGATAAATTCCATGGCTCCCGGTTCTTCCGGTGCAAGATCCACCAGTTTGATCAGTCCCTTTGCCGCTTTTTGAAGCCGGCAGAAATATTCATAATCACAATGCAGGATATTTTCTTCTGCCTGGGCACCTTTTTTGGAAGCACTGATAAATGGTCCTTCCATATTGATACCGACCAGGTGTGCACCGCCATTGTAGGCGTAATCACCTGCATTTTTCATGACATTTAAAAGCTCGTCTTTAGCAATTGTCATGGTAGCCGGACAGACAGAAGTCACACCGATGGACGCTTCATATCTCGTAATGATATCCAGTGCTTCTTTTGTACCGTCGCACATGTCTGCTCCCATGCATCCGTGAAAATGAATGTCCACAAGTCCCGGAATCATATAAAGTCCCTGGGCATCCACGATCTGGGCATCCTGTTCCGAAAAATCCGAAAAACTTACAAATCTGCCATTTTCTACAACTGCATTCCCGTTCACAAAAGTATGATTTTCTGTATAAATTGACGCATTTTTAATGATCATTTTCAAAACCTCCGTTCCTTACAGACATGATTATAAAGGAAGTTTGCTAAGTGCAGCTTCGTCAGCTACCAAAGTCACATCATTATGCAGCTGTAAAACAGAAGCAGGAACCTTCGGTGTGATCGGACCAAAGAAAGCATCTCTTACGATTTCTGCTTTATCTTCGCCACTTGCAACGATCAGGATTTTCTTTGCCTGCATGATCGTCTTGATTCCCATTGTATACTTAAATGAAAAACTAAATTCCAGCTG
>NZ_JAQCSY010000041.1:0-14539 GCF_027686195.1 Coprococcus sp. AF102-57
GGGGATTATCCATAAATATATTGTAGTAGCATAAGGACAAGAAAGTGCAGTTAACAGGCTAAGTTTTCGGTAGCGGATACCGACTTAGCCTGTTAGAATATAAGACAGAAAGAAGGTAGAAGAAATGAAAATCAAAAAAGTAACAGATCCAGAATTCAGCAGATACGGACGTGTGATCGATGGGTATGATTTTTCAAAGCTGATCAAGGCAATGGAACACACCCCTCTTCCGGAGGATGTCATCTACGAACCATCTATTGAAGAACTGGAAGCAACGAATGTTGCAATCGATCTGAAGATGAGAGTTTACGGAGAACTTCCGATCCAGATCGGATACTGCAACGGACATAACAGCAAACTGAACGCACTGGAATATCACAGAAGTTCAGAAGTAAATGTCGCAGTGACAGATATCATTCTGCTTCTGGGGGCAGAGCAGGATATCGAACCGGATTTTACATATGACACATCAAAAGTAGAAGCATTCCTTGTCCCGGCAGGAATTGGAATCGAAGTGTACGGAACAACCCTTCACTATGCACCTTGCGGAGTAGATGGAAATGGATTTAAGGCAGTAGTAGTTCTTCCAAAGGGAACCAATACAGATCTGATGACCTGCCATACCAAATCATTTGATGACAAGCTTCTTACCGCAAAGAACAAATGGCTGATCGCACATGAAGAAGCAGGAATCGAAGGCGCTGTGTGCGGACTTAAAGGTGAGAATATCGACATCGCAAAATAGAACAGACAGATTCATATTTTAGGAGGAAAAAACAATGAATAACATGCCAGAACTGAAAATCGGAGTTGTTGCAGTAAGCCGTGACTGCTTCCCGGAAAGCCTTTCTGTATCAAGAAGAGAAGCACTTATGAAAGCTTACAAAGAAAAATACGGAGAAGAACATATTTACGAATGTCCGATCTGTATCGTAGAAAGTGAGATCCATATGGTACAGGCTCTGGAAGATATCAAGAAAGCCGGATGTAATGCACTGGTTGTATATCTTGGAAACTTCGGACCGGAAATCTCAGAGACTCTGCTTGCAAAACACTTTGATGGACCAAAGATGTTCGTTGCAGCAGCAGAAGAAAGTGGCAACAACCTGATCCAGGGACGTGGAGATGCATATTGCGGTATGTTAAATGCAAGCTACAACTTAAAGCTTCGTAATATTAAAGCATATATTCCGGAATATCCGGTTGGAACAGCAGAAGAATGCGCAGATATGATCCATGAATTTGAACCGATCGCAAGAGCAGTCATCGGACTTAACAATTTGAAGATTATCAGCTTTGGACCAAGACCACTGAATTTCCTTGCATGTAATGCACCGATCAAACAACTTTACAATATCGGCGTAGAGATTGAAGAAAACTCAGAACTTGACCTGTTTGAAGCATTTAACAAACATGCTGGAGATGAAAGAATTCCGGCAATTGTAAAAGAGATGGAAGAAGAACTTGGAGCCGGTAACAAGAAACCGGAAATCCTTTCAAAACTTGCTCAGTATGAACTGACACTTAAAGACTGGGTAGAAGAACACAGAGGATACCGCAAATATGTTGCAATCGCCGGAAAATGCTGGCCTGCATTCCAGACACAGTTTGGATTTGTACCATGCTATGTCAACAGCCGTCTGACAGCACAGGGAATTCCGGTATCTTGCGAAGTAGATATCTATGGAGCACTCAGCGAATTCATCGGAACAGTTGTAAGTGAAGACACTGTAACACTCCTTGATATTAACAACTCTGTACCGGCCGACCTTTATGAAGAAGACATTAAGGGCAAATTCGATTACACACTGAAAGATACATTCATGGGATTCCACTGTGGAAATACTGCATCATCCAAACTTTCATTCTGCGAGATGAAATACCAGATGATCATGGCAAGATCTCTTCCGATCGAAGTAACACAAGGAACACTTGAAGGAGATATCAAACCTGGAGATATCACATTCTTCCGTCTGCAGAGCACATCAGACAATGTACTGAGAGCTTACATTGCACACGGTGAAGTCCTTCCGGTAGCAACACGTTCATTCGGATCAATCGGAATCTTCGCAATTCCGGAAATGGGCAGATTCTATCGTCATGTACTGATCGAAAAGAACTTCCCGCATCACGGAGCCGTAGCATTCGGACATTACGGAAAAGCACTTTACGAAGTATTCAAATACATCGGAGTACCGGTAGACGAAATCGGCTACAACCAGCCAAAAGGTGTACGTTACCCAACAGAAAATCCTTGGGGCTAATTAAAACTATACACAATCATATAAGGGGCGGCTGAATGAACCCGCCCCTTTATAGTACAAAGAAACACGAATTAAAAACAGGATTTATGTTTCAAGCAGGCGGTTCAATGTCTTGAGGACCAGATTATAGAAAATAAATATGGCAGATTCCATTTGAGGCAATGAAGATGAGACTCAGAAATTGTGGAAGCTGTTGCTGACACAATTTCCGCCCTAAGAGGCTCATCGGAATGCTTTGCCGATTGGAAGATGCAATATTTATTTTCTATAATCTGGTCACAACCCCTCGAATCCGTCAGGTTGATACAAAAACCCTAACAAGGAGGAACATCATGCTCTATATAGGCGTAGACCTTGGAACATCCGCAGTAAAACTTCTGTTAATGGATGAAAAAGGCGACATCAAAAAAATTGTTTCAAAAGAATACCCATTATACTTCCCACATCCGGGCTGGTCAGAACAACATCCGGAAGACTGGTTTACCCAGTCCGTAGAAGGCATCAAAGAACTGACTTCTGAGTGTGATAAGAGCCAGGTTGCAGGAATCAGCTTTGGTGGACAGATGCACGGACTGGTCATTCTGGATAAAGACGACCAGGTCATCCGCCCGGCAATTCTCTGGAACGATGGACGTACCACAGAAGAGACGGATTATCTGAATAACGAGATCGGAAAAGAAACGCTTTCTAAATACACAGCAAACATTGCATTTACTGGATTTACCGCACCGAAGATCCTGTGGGTAAAGAAAAATGAGCCGGAGAATTTTGCGAAGATCACAAAGATCATGCTTCCAAAAGATTATCTGGCATACTGCCTGTCAGGAAGCTTCTGCTCTGATTATTCGGATGCATCCGGCATGCTTCTGATGGATGTAGAACACAAATGCTGGTCCAAAGAAATGATGGACATCTGCGGCGTGACAGAAGAACAGCTTCCGAAGCTCTATGAAAGTTACGAAGTCGTAGGAAGTCTGAAGCCGGAAGTAGCAGCAGAACTCGGACTTTCTGAAAATGTAAAAATTATTGCAGGAGCAGGCGATAATGCAGCTGCAGCTGTCGGAACAGGAACAGTTGGTGACGGAAGATGTAACATTTCTCTTGGAACATCCGGAACCATCTTTATTTCCAGTGCAAACTTCGGCGTAGATAAGAACAATGCCCTGCATTCTTTTGCACATGCAGACGGTCATTATCATCTGATGGGATGCATGTTAAGTGCTGCATCCTGCAATAAATGGTGGGCAGAAGAGATTCTTCACACGGATGATTTTGCAGCAGAGCAGAAAGATATTACAAAGCCAGGTGAGAACCATGTATTCTATCTGCCATATCTGATGGGAGAGCGTTCACCGCACAATGATCCATATGCAAGAGCTACCTTTACCGGTATGACGATGGATACCACAAGAGCAGATATGATGCAGGCAGTACTGGAAGGAGTTGTATTTGCACTCCGTGATTCCCTTGAAGTTGCAAAAAGCCTTGGAATCAAGATTGAACGTACCAAGATCTGCGGTGGTGGAGCAAAGAGTCCTCTTTGGAGAAAGATGATCGCCAATATCATGAACCTGAAAGTGGATATCATCGAGAGCGAAGAAGGACCGGCACTTGGAGGTGCAATCCTTGCAGCAGTCGGATGCGGCGAATACGAAAGCGTAGAAGCAGCAGCTGACAAGCTGGTTAAGATTGTAGATACCGTAGAACCGGAAGCAGAACTGGTTGAAAAATACGAAAAGAGATATCAGGAGTTCCGTCAGATCTACCCGGCACTCAAACCGGTATTTCCGCATATTCAGTAATTGAATATAAGATTTTTATGGCGTCAGTCACATTGAATCTTCTTCTTTGCAGTCCCCGTTGACAGTGAAAGTTAAAACCCGTATAATGAATTATAAGATTGACATGATGTGGAGGGCTTGATTCTATGATTATTGCAAAGAATGATGAAGATAAAAGAAGCCGTGTGTGGAACTATGTGACAGGAATTACGACCGTTCTGATCATTATCGTGGCTGGATATTTCATTTACCAGGGATTTTTCGGAAATCCGCTGGAAGGAAAGTGGAAGCATGATGAGAGTGATATGATACTGGAAGTAGATGACCATAATGAAGCAGAGCTTGACTGGAAGAACCTGATCGATGGTAAGGATGTGGATGTGGAACTTGGATATACACTGGATATCAAGGCAAAGCAGATTACATTTACTGTAAAGCAGGAAGAGCTGGATGAGACAGCGAAAGAACTTGGTGATAATGTAACTACATCGGAAGTAGAGCAGGCGATCAATTCTGTACTCACTACATTCAATTACAGTGTGGACGGAACCGAGCTTACACTTACCGAGTGGGATTATGGGGACCAGATGATTTTTGAAAAAGCAGACAAATAAAGAGAACCCTCTCTCTGTGGGCACGAAAGTCCGCAGGCAGAGGGTTTTGTGTGAGAACAGGAGGTTAAAAGCAGATGACAAGGAAGGAGACAAAAGTAATAAATATCGGAGGAAGAAAGATCGGTGGAGGCAATCCGGTAGCGATCCAGTCCATGACAAATACAAAGACAGAGGACGTGGAATCTACAGTTGCACAGATTCTTGCTCTGGAAAAGGCAGGATGCGAGATTATCCGCTGTGCAGTTCCGAATATGGAAGCAGCACAGGCTTTACAAGAGATTAAGAAACAGATCCATATTCCACTGGTTGCAGATATACATTTTGATTATCGTCTTGCGATCGCTGCAATTGAAAACGGTGCAGATAAAATCCGTATCAATCCGGGGAATATCGGAAGTGAGGACAGAGTCCGTGCGGTTGTGGAGAAAGCAAAAGAATACGAGATTCCGATCCGTGTCGGGGTGAACAGTGGTTCGCTGGAGAAGAACCTTCTGGAAAAATATGGTGGTGTGACTGCAGAGGGAATCGTGGAAAGTGCACTTGACAAGGTACACATGATCGAGAACATGGGCTATGACAATCTGGTGGTCAGTATTAAGTCCTCAGATGTCATGATGTGTGTAAAAGCGCATGAGCTGATCGCAAAGAAATGCCCGTATCCGTTGCATGTGGGAATCACCGAGTCCGGGACGCTGCTTTCAGGCAATATTAAATCTTCAGTAGGACTTGGAATCATCCTTTATCAGGGAATCGGAGATACGATTCGTGTATCGCTGACAGGGGATCCATTAGAAGAGATCAAGAGTGCAAAACTGATCCTGAAAGCACTGGGACTTAGAAAAGGAGGAATTGAAGTTGTATCCTGCCCGACCTGTGGACGTACCAAGATTGATCTGATCGGACTTGCCAATAAAGTAGAGACGATGGTTGCTGAATATCCACTTGATATCAAGGTTGCAGTGATGGGATGCGTGGTAAATGGTCCTGGAGAAGCAAGAGAGGCTGATCTTGGAATCGCAGGGGGAATTGGGGAAGGACTTCTGATCAAAAAAGGAGAGATCATCCGTAAGGTAAAAGAGGATGAACTTTTAGATGCACTTCGTAATGAACTGGAACATTGGGGCGAATAGAAGATGACAAAGCTATTTTTTGATGTGTTTCCAACATTGAATATCGATAACGACAGCCATATGCTGTTTGAAAAGGTGGAGGTGACGAAAATCACCTCCACTTCAGCCAGAAATCATATCAAGGTTTATATTTACAGTACCCATCTGATTCCGAAGAAAACGGTATGTTATGTGGAGAACCAGATTGAGGAACAGCTGTTTTCGCAGGGAAATATTCCGGTGACGATCATCGAGGAATACCGGCTTTCCGAGCAGTATACGCCGGAGAACCTGATGCATGCCTACAAAGAGAGTATTCTTTTTGAGCTGGAGCAGAAAAGTGTGCTGGAGAAAAATATGTTCCAGAAGGCAAAGTGCCGCTTCGAAGGGGAGCGTACTATGTGTCTGACTATGGCGGACACGATTGTTGCAGAGGGAAAGACCAGCGAGATCACCAGCTATCTGAAGGACGTCTTTGAGAACCGTTTCCACGTGCCGGTGGATGTAGAAATTGATTATGAAGAAGTAGGAGAGAGCAAATACAAGAAATTCAATGAAATGCAGCTTCAGCAGGAAGTAGATGCGATCAGGGAAAGGAATCAGAAGTTGCAGGCACAGCATGCCACGGAAGAGGCGGCAAAAGCAAAAGAAACGGAAGGCGTATCAAAGAAGAAAGCGGAAAAAGCAGAAGATGCCGCTAAAGAAGCAGATGCATCAAGTACGCAGAATAAACAGGAACAGAAGAAACCGGAGACTCCGAAAAAGCAGGAATTTGCAGGAAAGTCCAGTGGGTTCAAAAGTGGCAAGGGAAGCTTTGTGCGTCGGGATTATCCGCTCAAGCGCTCCGATGACCCGAACGTAATCTATGGACGGGACTTTGACGATATGCCGATCGAGCTGAAGACAGTTACCGGAGAGATGGGTGAGATTACTTTCCGGGGACAGGTGATCAGCTTTGATACCCGTGAGATCCGGAACGAAAAGACAATCGTCATGTTTGCCGTGACCGACTTTACCGACACGATCATGGTTAAGATGTTTACCCGCAATGACCAGCTCCCGGATCTGCTTGCGGAGATTAAAAAAGGTGTATTTCTGAAAATCAAAGGAGTTACGACGATTGATAAATTTGATGGAGAGCTGACCATTGGTTCTGTAACCGGAATCCGCAAAACTTCGGATTTCCGTGTAACAAGAAAAGACAAGTATCCGGAAAAACGCGTGGAGCTTCACTGCCATACCAAGATGAGCGATATGGATGGTGTTTCCGAGGCAAAAGATCTGGTAAAGCGAGCACATGACTGGGGGCACCCGGCGATTGCGATCACCGATCATGGTGTGGTGCAGGGGTTTACCGATGCCAATCATGTGATCGAGGATCTGGATAAAGATGATCCATTTAAAGTTATTTATGGAGTGGAAGGATATCTGGTAGATGATCTGACTAAGATCGCAGAGAACGAAAAGGGACAGGATCTGGAAGGCACTTACGTGGTATTCGATATCGAGACAACCGGTTTTTCCGCTGTGACTGACCGGATCATCGAGATTGGCGCGGTAAAAGTGGAAGACGGGAAGATCACAGATAAGTTCAGTACCTTTGTCAATCCGAAACGTCCGATCCCGTTCCGTATCACGGAACTTACCGGCATCACCGATGAGATGGTCATCGATTCGCCGGATATTGAGACGATCTTGCCGCAGTTTATAGAATTTATTGGCGATGCGGTTCTGGTGGCGCATAATGCTTCTTTTGATGTGGGATTTATCGAGCAGAACTGCAAAAGGCAGAAGATTGAGGCTGATTTTACTTATGTAGATACCGTTGCACTTGCCCGTGTCCTTCTTCCGGCACTGAACCGTTTCAAGCTGGATACCGTTGCAAAAGCTTTAAATATTTCCCTGGAGAATCATCACCGCGCAGTTGATGATGCAGGTTGCACGGCAGAAATCTTTGTGAAATTTGTGCAGATGCTCAAAGAACGGGAACTGACAACGCTTGCAAAAGTTAATGAATTTGGGGATCTGAACCCGGATTCTATTAAAAAGCTTCCGACTTATCATGTCATTATTCTTGCAAGAAATGACATTGGTCGTGTGAATTTGTATCAGCTTGTTTCAGCATCCCATCTGGTTTACTATAACCGCAGACCCCGTATCCCGAAAAGTGTGTTAAATGAGCACCGGGAAGGTCTGATCGTGGGAAGTGCCTGCGAAGCCGGAGAGCTTTACCGTGCACTTCTGGATGGAAAGCCGGATGAGACGATCGCGAAGATCGTGGATTTTTATGACTATCTGGAAATCCAGCCGCTTGGAAACAATGCATTTATGGTAGAGAGTGACAAAGTAACTTCGGTCAATTCTATGGAAGATATCATGGATCTGAACCGGAAGATCGTGCATCTTGGGGAGCAGTTCCACAAACCGGTCGTGGGAACCTGTGACGTACATTTCATGGATCCGGAAGATGAGGTATACCGCCGGATCATCATGGCAGGAAAAGGATTTGGAGATGCCGATAAGCAGGCACCACTATACCTTCGTACAACGGAGGAAATGCTGGATGAATTTGTCTACCTTGGTTCGGAAAAAGCGTATGAAGTTGTGATCAGGAACACCAATTTGATCGCGGATATGATCGAGAAGATTTCTCCGGTCCGCCCGGATAAGTGTCCTCCGGTTATTGAGAATTCCGACCAGATGCTGCGAGATATCTGTTATAATAAAGCCCATTCTATGTACGGGGATCCCCTTCCGGAGATTGTACATGAACGACTGGAAAGAGAACTGAATTCCATCATTTCCAATGGATTTGCGGTTATGTATATCATTGCGCAGAAGCTGGTATGGAAATCCAACGAGGATGGTTACCTGGTAGGATCCCGTGGTTCGGTAGGATCTTCATTCGTTGCAACTATGGCAGGAATTACGGAGGTCAATCCTCTGGTTCCACATTACTATTGTAGCAATTGTCACTATAGTGATTTTGATTCGGAAGAAGTGAAAAAATATGTGGGTGGCTGTGGACACGATATGCCGGATAAGAACTGTCCGGTCTGTGGACAGAAGCTGGTCAAAGACGGATTTGACATTCCATTTGAGACTTTCCTTGGATTCAAGGGAAACAAAGAGCCGGATATCGACCTGAACTTCTCCGGAGATTACCAGAGTAAAGCGCATAAGTATACGGAGGTTATTTTCGGAAAAGGTCAGACCTTCCGTGCCGGAACCATTGCCGCACTTGCAGAAAAGACGGCTTATGGATATGTGAAGAATTATTATGAGGAGCGTGGTGACCGTAAGCGAAACTGCGAGATCGATCGTATCGTAGCTGGCTGTACCGGAATCCGCCGAAGTACCGGACAGCATCCGGGGGGAATCGTAGTTCTTCCGCATGGAGAGGACATTAACTCTTTCACTCCAATCCAGCATCCGGCAAATGATATGACGACCGATATTATCACCACTCATTTTGATTATCATTCCATCGACCACAACCTTTTGAAACTGGATATTCTCGGACACGATGATCCGACCATGATCAAAACGCTGGAAGAGCTGATCAATTCCGATGCGATGGACAATAAATACGATGGAGTGAATAATGTATTTAAAGCGACTGATATTCCATTGGATGATCCAGGTGTAATGGGACTTTTTGCAGGAACAGAGGTGCTCGGTATCACACCGGAGGACATTGACGGATGTCCGCTTGGTTGTCTGGGAGTCCCGGAGTTTGGTACAGATTTTGTTATCCAGATGGTAATTGATACCAAGCCAAAGACGCTTTCGGACCTGATCCGTATTTCAGGTCTGTCTCATGGAACAGATGTGTGGCTGAACAATGCACAGACCCTGATTGAAGAAGGAAAGGCAACCATTTCTACGGCAATCTGTACCCGTGATGATATCATGACTTATCTGATCAACAAAGGTGTTGAAAGTGAAGAATCCTTCACAATCATGGAACGTGTGCGTAAAGGAACCGTTGCAAAAGGAAAATGTAAAGAGTGGTCACAGTTTAAAAAAGATATGCTGGAGCATGACGTGCCGGAATGGTATATCTGGTCCTGTGAGCGGATCAAATACATGTTCCCGAAAGCCCATGCTGCAGCTTATGTCATGATGGCATACCGGATTGCCTACTGCAAGATCAATTATCCGCTTGCCTATTATGCGGCATACTTCGGAATCCGTGCATCTGCATTCTCTTACGAACTGATGGGACAGGGAAAAGAAAAACTTCTCTACCATATGAAAGAATATAAAAGAAGAGCAGAACTCAATCAGCTCAGTAAAAAAGATCAGGATACCTTAAAAGATATGAAAAATGTACTGGAAATGTATGCCAGAGGATTTGATTTTTTACCGATCGATATCTACAAATCCAAAGCATCCAAGTTCCAGATCGTCGGCGACAAGCTCCTTCCACCGTTCAACACCATTGACGGCATGGGCGATAAAGCCGCCGAGGCCATGGAAATTGCCGCTAAAGACGGACCATACCTCTCTAAAGACGATTTCCGTCAGAGAACAAAAGTCAGCAAGACATTGGTTGACTTGATGGCAGATATGGGTTTGCTGGGCGACCTCCCGGAGACCAATCAGTTATCCCTGTTTGATTTTGCCTAAATAAAAAGTCAAAGTACTTAAAGATAAGTTATCATTCAATATAACTTAAAAAAGTGCTTTGGCTTTTTTGCATATAAGAGAAAAGTATAAATTTGCATTTGGTTAGGTTAAACAAAGCCTTTTGCTGCATTTTGCCAGTAACGTAGAAGCCAGAGTTCTGTTCCGACTATATCCATTTTCAATTCCGTTGAGTGCAATGGAGATGAAACACAAGTCGGAACTCTGGCACCACCGATTCCACACCCATAAAAATGCACAAAATCATCCCTATTTTTTTGGTAGTTATTTATGACTGAAAATGATTGACTTTGACCGAAAAAGACGATATATTAAAACTAAAGATGAATGAAAAAGAAAACAAATAATTGAAAATGACTGAAATATAAAATACAATTGAATAAATCAGTCATAACCAGTCGAAATGGAGGTGAGATAAGTGCTTGCAGAAGAAAGATTCAGTGAAATTCTGAAATTAGTGAATGAACACAAGACAATCACTGTTCAGGAACTGACCGAGCTTCTGGATATGTCAGAGTCAACGATACGAAGAGATCTGACAACACTTCATAAAAAAGGAAAGCTGATCAAGGTACATGGTGGTGCAA
The DNA here is from genome assembly GCF_027686195.1 of Coprococcus sp. AF102-57. NCBI lineage: Bacteria > Bacillati > Bacillota > Clostridia > Lachnospirales > Lachnospiraceae > Coprococcus > Coprococcus sp. AF102-57. The sequence goes on from NZ_JAQCSY010000041.1 coordinate 11,006, forward strand.
CCGCAGTCAATATGGCGCAGTACACCAGAGATGAATCTGTTGCAGTCAGACAGGATCTGAACATTGATGAAAAGGTGCAGATCGGAAAGTATGCATCATCTCTGATTGAAAAAGATGATTTCGTCTATATCGATGCAGGGACAACCACTGATTTCCTGATTGATTTCCTGACAGAGCAGGACGCTGTGTATGTGACAAACGGAATCATGCATGCGAAGAAGCTGACACAGAAAGGTTGTATAGTTTATCTGATCGGTGGGGAATTAAAAGAAGCAACGCTGGCACTGGTCGGAGAGGAAGCAATGAAAACCCTGGGAAGATACCATTTCACAAAAGGATTCTTCGGAACCAATGGGATTCATATAGAGAGTGGATGCACCACACCGGATATCCGGGAGGCTGCGATCAAAGAGATGGCGATCTTAAGAAGCGCAAAGGCTTACATCCTTGCAGATTCAACCAAATTCGGTCAGGTAGCACCGGTAACATTTTCAGAACTGGATGCAGTGGACATCATTACAACAAAGCTTAAGGATGCTACATTTAACAAATATAAAAATATTGTGGAGGTTGCAAAATAATGATTTACACAGTGACATTTAACCCGTCTTTGGACTATGTGGTACAGGCAGATCAGCTGATCCCGGGAGAGATCAACCGGACAACAAGCGAACATATCTATCCGGGAGGAAAAGGAAACAACGTATCTGTGATCCTTTCCAATCTGGGACTTAAGAGCAAAGCGCTTGGATTCAAGGCAGGATTTACCGGAGATGTACTGGAAAAGATGCTGGAAGAGTTCGGATGTGAGACAGATTTTATCCCGTTAAAAGAAGGTAATAGCCGAATCAATGTAAAGATCAATGCAGGAACTGAGACTGAGATCAACGGACAGGGACCGGTTATCACAGAAGAAGCAATCCAGGCATTATATGAAAAGCTGGATAAGCTGGAAGAAGGCGATGTACTGATCCTTGCAGGAAGTATTCCGAATACTCTGCCGGAAGATATTTATGAGAGAATCCTGGAGAGACTTTCCGGAAAAGAAATCCGTTTTGTAGTGGATGCAACCAAGGATCTTCTTTTAAAAGTTATGAAATATCATCCGTTCCTGATCAAACCGAACAACCATGAGTTAGGTGAGATGTTTAACGTAGAACTGAAGAGAAAAGAAGACATCATCATTCATGCGAAGAAGTTACAGGCACTTGGAGCACAGCATGTACTGGTATCCATGGCAGGTGACGGAGCGATCCTTGTGACAAAGGATGGAAAAGTCTATGAGACCATGCCTCCGAAAGGAAAGGTTGTCAATTCTGTTGGCGCAGGTGATTCTATGGTGGCAGGATTTATTACCGGATATCTGAATACAAAAGATATGGAAAAAGCATTCCGCCTGGGTGTGGCGGCAGGAAGCGCTTCGGCATTCTGTTCGTGGCTCGCTACAAGAGATGAGATTGTTGCACTTCTTGGAGAACCGGCAGAAGTGTACCATATATAAAATCAAATGGGAGGAATGACAAGATGAAGATTACAGACTTACTCAAAAAGCAAAGTATTTGCCTCGATGGCAAGGCAGACTCCAAAGAGCAGGTCATCCGTGAAATGGTCGATCTGATGGCAGAAGGCGGGAACATCAATGACATTGACACCTATCGTGAAACTGTCTTCAAACGAGAAGAAGAAGGAACTACAGGAATTGGTGAAGGCATTGCAATCCCGCATGGCAAGACTGAAGCGGTAAGCGCACCGGGACTTGCAGCCATGGTACTTCCGGAGGGTGTAGATTACGATTCTCTGGACGGAGAACCGGCATACCTTATTTTCCTGATCGCAGCACCGAATACAGAGGACAATGTACATCTGGAAGTACTCAGTCGTCTGTCCATGCTTCTGATGGATGAGGATTTCAGAAACAAGCTGCTTCATGCAAAGGATGTTGATGAATTTCTTGCTTATGTTGATGTAGCCGAGAAAGAAAAATTCCCGGAAGAATCAGAAGAAAAAGCAGAAGCTCCGGCGGATGCATCTACAAAACCGTATCAGATCCTCGCAGTTACCGCATGCCCGACCGGTATCGCCCATACTTACATGGCGGCGGAAGGTCTGGAAAAGAAAGCGAAAGAAATGGGAGTTACCATCAAGGTAGAAACAAACGGATCTGGTGGTGCCAAGAACGTACTGACACCGGAAGAAATCGCTGCCTGTGACTGTATCATCATTGCAGCCGACAAGGATGTCGCAATGGCAAGATTTGACGGCAAGCCGCTGATCAGTACAAAGGTATCTGACGGAATCAACAAAGCACAGGAGCTGATCGAACGTGCCTTGAGTGGAAATGCTCCAGTTTATCACAGCAAGGGTGGAGCAACAGAAGAGGGTGGTGCGTCATCTGACGGAGATACCATCGGACGCAAGATTTATAAGAGCCTGATGAATGGAGTATCCCATATGCTTCCGTTCGTAATCGGCGGTGGAATCCTGATCGCACTTTCTTTTCTGGTTGACGGTGCAAATGCAGGTACAGCAGCATTTGGTAGTGGAACTCCACTTGCAAAATTCTTCAACACCGTTGGAAATACAGCGTTTGGGATGATGTTCCCGATCCTTGCCGGTTATATTGCAATGGCAATTGGTGACAGACCGGCATTGATGCCTGGTATTGTAGGCGGACTTCTTGCAAAAGCCGGAACTTCTGTATTCCTTGCAGAAGACGCATGGATTTCATCCGGATTCTTCGGTGCACTGATCGCCGGATTTGCAGCAGGATACCTGATGATCGGATTGAAGAAATTGTTTGACAAGCTTCCGAAAACTCTGGAAGGGACAAAACCGGTTCTTCTGTATCCATTCTTTGGGATTCTGATCATGGCAGCATTTATGATCTTTATCGTAAACCCACCGGTTGGAGCATTTAACACCTGGCTGAATAATGTCCTTTCCGGAATGGGAGAATCCAGCAAGATGCTTCTGGGAGCGGTTCTTGCAGGTATGATGTCCATTGATTTTGGCGGACCGTTCAACAAAGCGGCATATGTATTTGGAACGGCATCCATCGCAAGTGGACAGTTTGATATTATGGCATCTGTTATGATCGGAGGTATGGTTCCACCGATCGCAATCGCACTTGCCACCACATTTTTTAAAAACCGTTTCACAAAGAGTGAACAGCAGACAAGTATCACAAACTACATCATGGGACTTTCTTTTATCACAGAAGGAGCCATTCCATTTGCAGCATCTGATCCGCTTCGAATCATTCCGCCATGTATAGTTGGTTCTGCAATAGCAGGCGCATTATCCATGATGTTTGGATGCGGATCAAGAGCTCCGCATGGAGGAATTTTTGTCATCGGAATTATTGACAATCCATTGATGTTTTTGATAGCATTGGTTGTAGGAGCTGTCGTAGCAATGGCGGGAATTGTATTACTCAAAAAGCCATTGAAAGCAGAGTAGTAACTTATTAATTTTCTAAATATTTTTTAAAGAACAGGAGTGTTGAATCATGAAAGAATTTAAGTATGTAGTAAC
>NZ_JAQCSY010000042.1:0-1365 GCF_027686195.1 Coprococcus sp. AF102-57
TGTAACTTTTTATAAGTTTTCAGTAACGGTACAAAAGATGGGACATATTGTACAGCGTTTGGTCCGGAATGCCATCATGCAGGCAGTGAACCAGGCAATCCAGAAGAAGACACAGCAGGAAGCTGCAAAGCTTGGAAACGAATGGAAGGGAAGTTTTCACTGTCTGGTATCCGGGTATTACAGCGGGATGACCGTCAAATATCTGATGCTTCCATTTGCAATCTTCTGTATTCTGTGTGCGGCAGGAAGTGGAATTGCCGGAGGGCTGACCTACAGTATCTGGTTTATCGTGATCGCAGTGGTGTGCCTGGTTACGCGCAGTTATGGAATGAAAAAGATGCGTGTCATCATTTACTGGGACAATGGCATGGCGTTTTATGACAAGAATGGCAATGAACTCGTACAGCTGCCACGGACAGCCATCGATCAGATGACAGTGAAAAATAGTAAGATCACCATCCCATGGGAAGGGAAAGAGTATAAGATCATCAGAAACCCGTTGGATAACGAAAAAGAAGTACGGGAAATGCTCGATTTCTATGGAAAAGACAGATAAGGAGTGATAGAAAATGAATTTTCAGATCACAGAATATTGTCATCACATTTTAGAAGAATACATAGAAGAAGGAGATATCTGCATTGATGCCACCGCCGGAAACGGCGGTGACACCGAGTTCCTGTGCAAAAAAGTCGGAGAGACCGGAAATGTCTATGCTTTTGATGTGCAAGAGATGGCGATTTCTCACACTAGAGAACGCCTCGAAAGAGCGAACCTGTCGACAAGAGCCAAGCTGATCCACGATGGTCACGAGAAAATGCAGACCTATGTAAAAGAAGAAGTCAAAGCCATCACCTTCAACTTCGGCTACCTCCCCGGCAGTGACCACAAAATCGCAACCCATCCATCAACAAGCCTCGCCGCCATCGAGTCAGCCCTTAACCTGCTCAAAAAAGGTGGCATCATAAACCTCTGCATCTACAGCGGCGGCGACACCGGCTACGAAGAAAAAGAAGCCATTTTGAATTATGTCAAAGAATTAGACTCCAAAAAATGGCTCGTAATCGTAAACGCTTACTACAACCGCAAAAACGATCCCCCACTCCCAGTATTCATCTATAGACTGAAATAGTTTTTATTTCAGAAAACAGTAGTGGATCAACTGAATCAACAAAGCTGTTTTGCGCTTTTTATGTCTGTCGAAGAAAATCATACCGGAACAAATAAAGCCGTTTTTGCGGTTATCTGTTTGGCAAAAAACTTCGTACTGAGGCAACAGTCACAACCAGTAAAGTAGATCTGCCAAGACTGCAAAATAGAACGTTCCAATTCCATTCGAGGCAATGAAGATAAGACTCAAAAATTGT
>NZ_JAQCSY010000042.1:1375-10858 GCF_027686195.1 Coprococcus sp. AF102-57
TCACTAACTTTACAAGTAACACAAAAAAATACAAGAAAACCGCAAAAATCCACTCAAAATGTGGTATACTAACAGACAGTACCGCGAAAAAGCGGAATATGGAAGGATTTTTTATGGCAGAAGCAAAATTTAAAAGACCAGAACTGACAGACCAGGATCTCATCGATTCCTATTTCAAAAAGTACTCAAGCAGAAGCTGCGACCGTACTTTTGCAAATGTATATCTGTGGGCAAGGTTTTACGAAGTAGAATTTGCACAATATAACGATGTTCTCCTGTTCCGGGACAATAGTGCAGGATATGGCTATGCATTTCCGGCAGGTGAAGATGAGGACGTAAAAGCCGCCATCGAAGATATTCTGGAATGGGAGAAAGAAAAAGGCGTTCCATTCTGTCTGTATGGGGTGACAAAAGAGAATTTCGCCAAGTTGGAAACATGGTTCCCGGGTAAATTCGACATCACCTATCACAGAGATGAGGCGGATTATGTCTATGAAAGTGAGAAACTTGCAACACTTTCCGGTAAAAAGCTGCACGGCAAGCGGAATCACGTCAATAAATTTAAAGCACTTCACGGAGATAACTGGAGTTACGAAACGATTACAGAGGATAATCTGGAAGAGTGTTTTCAGATGGCACTGAAATGGCGGAATCTGAATGGCTGTGAAGATGATGAAGAGAAGAATTCCGAGATGTGTGTAACACTCAATTCACTGCGTCTTTACAAAGAACTGAACCTGATCGGAGGTCTGCTCAGAGTTGGTGATGAGATTGTTGCATTTACGATTGGAGAAGCGGTAAATGACGATACCTTTGTGGTTCATATCGAAAAAGCTTATGCGGATATTGAAGGTGCATATACCATGATCAACCAGCAGTTCGTAGAGCATGAAATTGCCGGAAAATACAAATATACCAACCGGGAAGATGATGTTGGAGAAGAAGGATTAAGAAAGGCCAAGCTTTCCTACAAACCGGTATTTATGGTAGAAAAAGGTGTTGTGACATTAAAAGAAGACAGCGAAAAGGAGTGTGCAAAAGATGATATCTAAGAAGATGGAAAATATGGTGGCAAACAGCTCGGCGATTCGCGCCATGTTTGAAGAGGGAAATCGTCTTGCAAAAATTTACGGACCGGAAAATGTATTTGATTTCAGTCTCGGTAATCCAAATGTACCGGCACCGAAAGCCGTAAAGCAGGCGATTCTTGATATTTTGGATGAAGAAGATGAACTGGTGCTTCATGGATATACTAACAGCAATGCGGGATATGAAGATGTTCGCCAGGCTGTAGCTGAATCACTGAATGAGCGTTTTGGTACTGCATTTGCAGCAAAAAATATTACGATGACAGTTGGCGCAGCAGGCGGACTGAATGTTATTTTAAAAGCACTGTTAAATCCGGGAGATGAAGTGATCACATTTGCACCGTACTTTGGAGAGTACAGAAGTTATGTCAATAATTTTGACGGTGTTCTGGTTGAAATCTCACCGAATACCGTAGATTTTCAGCCAAAGCTGGATGAATTTGAGGCAAAGATCACACCGAAGACAAAAGCAGTGATCGTTAATACACCGAATAATCCGACCGGTGTTGTCTATTCCGAAGAGACGATCAGGAAGATGGCAGAGATCATGGAGAAGAAGCAGAACGAATACGGAACAGAGATTTATCTTATCTCTGATGAGCCATACCGTGAACTTGCTTATGATGGTGTGGATGTACCGTATCTGACCAGGTATTATGCCAATACGATCGTAGGATATTCTTATAGTAAATCTCTTTCCCTGCCGGGAGAGCGAATCGGATATCTGGTGATTCCGGATGATGTAAAAGATTCAGAGACACTCATTGCAGCAGCAAATGTTGCAAACCGTATTCTTGGATTTGTCAATGCGCCAACCCTGCAGCAGAAGGTAGTTGCAAGATGTCTGCATGAGAAAACCGATATTTCATACTATAACAGAAACAGGGAGACTCTTTACCAGGGACTCATAGAATGTGGATTTGAATGTGTCAAACCGCAGGGTGCATTTTACCTGTTCATGAAGACTCCGATCAAGGATGAAAAGACATTTTGCCAGGAAGCAAAAAAATATAATCTGCTTCTAGTACCGGGAAGTTCTTTTGGATGTGCAGGATATGTCAGAATTGCATATTGTGTAGCTTATGAGACAATCGTAAATGCACTGCCGAAATTCAAAGAGCTTGCAAAAGAATATCAGCTAGGATAAGACAAAAGCAAAAGATGTGACAGAAAGGTGAGAAAGCAAGATGAGAGAATTTGAGAAAAATATCCGAAGAGTAGAACCTTATGTTCCGGGTGAACAGCCACAGAAAAAAGTGATCAAACTGAATACCAATGAGAATCCGTACCCACCTGCACCGGGAGTTCTTGCGGCAATGAAAAAGCTGGAGGGTCATGTGGACAGTTTAAGGCTGTATCCGGATCCGACATCTGATACACTGGTCAGTGCACTGGCGGACTTTTATCATGTTGGAAAAGATCAGGTTTTTGTGGGAGTGGGATCTGACGATGTTCTCTCTATGTGTTTCCTTACCTTCTTTAACTCGGAAAAACCGGTTTTCTTTCCGGATATTACATATTCCTTCTACAAAGTATGGGCGGATCTTTACCGGATTCCATACGAATGCAAGAAGGTAGATGGAAACTTCCATATCATAAAAGAAGATTATTATCCGGAAAATGGTGGTGTGATTTTCCCGAATCCAAATGCACCGACATCCATCTATGAAGATCTGGAATTTGTGGAAGATATCATCAGACACAACCAGGATGTTATTGTGATTGTGGATGAGGCATATATTGATTTCGCAGGAGAGTCAGCACTTTCGCTTCTGGACAAATATGACAACCTGATCATTACGCAGACATTTTCAAAGGCAAGATCGATGGCTGGAATGCGTATTGGATATGCAATCGCAAGTCCGCTCCTGATCAAGTATTTAAACGATGCAAAATATTCGTTCAATTCTTATACTATGAACAAAACTTCTCTGGTATACGGAGCAGAAGCGGTAAAAGATAAAGAATATTTTGCTGAGACAACACGTAAAATTGTGGAGACAAGAGACTGGGCAGAAGAAGAATTCAAAAAGCTCGGCTTTGTATTTCCAAAACCAAGCGCAAACTTCATCTTTGTATCACATCCGGAATACGATGCAAAAGAACTCTTTGAAGCAATGAAAGCAAAAGGAATCTATGTGCGTTTCTGGGGAAGCGAGCGGATTGAGCAATATCTGCGTGTGACGATCGGTACGAGAGAAGAGATGGAAGCACTCTTTGCCTTCCTCCGTGAATATATGATGTAAGTGTTAAAAACATAAATTGCGTTTGTGCTTACACAAATAAGCAATTTATGCTTATTGACACGTCGAACACCGATTTAATAAGTAAAAAATAGGAGATTTGTATGACTGAAACTTTAGTACAGTGGTTTGTAACCCATCTGGGTGGCAAGGCTGCCAAAGAACTGATTATCTTTATTATTTCAATGATTCCGATTCTGGAGCTCAGGGGAGGAATCCTTGCGGCAGGTCCGGCGTTTTTAAATATCCCGACCTGGCGTGCAATCCCAATCTGTCTGGTGGGGAACCTGATCCCAATTCCGTTTATCCTGCTTCTGATCCGTCCGATTTTTGCATGGCTGCGCAAGACGCGCCTTTTCCGTCCGCTTGTAGAAAAGCTGGAGAAAAAAGCGATGAGCAAAAGTGATCGGATCAGCAGATATGAATTCTGGGGGCTGGTACTCTTTGTAGGAATCCCGCTTCCGGGAACCGGAGCCTGGACCGGAGCTCTTGTCGCATCCCTCCTTGGCATCGACTGGAAAAAAGCTTTCGGAGCAATCGTAGTCGGCGTATGCATGGCATCGGTGATCATGTATATCCTGTCTTACGTTGTGATCGGAGGAATCTTTGGATAAAAATGTGAAAGTTTTCTCTTTGAGAGAACACAGAATGGCTGTATACGAAAGTATATGGTCATTTTTGTTTGGCGAATGATAGAGGTTGAGTGAGCACCAGCCACAAAAGGAATCGTTCGGATTCAAGTTGCGCTAATCATTCCGATGAGCCTCTTAGGACGGGAAGCATGTTCAGCAAAGGCTTCCATGCTTCTTGAGTCTCATCTCCATAGCGCAAAATAGAATCCGAACGATTCCTTTTGTGGCTGGCGCTCTTTGAACTTTATCGAATAAAATGTGGTGATATTGGTAAGATAACAGCAATTCAGAACGAAGCAGGCGAAAACTTTGAGAAGGGATGAGGAGTCTGTTGTTTTGTTGGAAACATTCGACTATCGGGCATTTATTGAAAAACATGTACCACGCCGTCAAACATCGAACCAGAGTTGAAAGGGAGAATAACAACCGGAATGAATAAGTTTCTGTTCATTCGCTTTGCTACAAGCATTCAAAAATCAGGCTGACGGGAATACACTAGAAGGGCAGAAGGACCAAAAGAAACCGGATTAATTCACTTATTATGCAATGGAGATGAGACTCAAAAATCGTGGAAGCCTTTGCTGAACACGATTTTCGCCTTAAGAGGCTCATCGGAATGGTTTGCATAATGGAATTAGTCCGGTTTCTTTTGGTCCTTCTGCCAGCACAGCGCAAAGTATGGCAGCCGTCCCTTTGTTAATTATAGTAGAAAAGAGAATGAACTTACGAATAAATTCGAACTTTCAACGGAATCCCCATCTCGTCTGCGAGTTTCTGGGACGCATCGATTTCTTCCTGTGAAATGATGCTGACCACACTGAACTGGACAGAAGAGAATAACTTTTTGGATTTTTCAGCGAAAGCAAGCATATCCGGGAATGCATTTTCAAAACAAGGCTGTGTAACTTCCTGGTAACGCTCTGCAGTTGGCGCATTCAGGCTGATCGATACGGCATCGATATATTTTGCCATTTCTTCTGCGATCGGCTTTTTATTGAAGAGTTCGCCAAGTCCGTTGGTATTGACGCGAAGGAGAACTTCGGGATGCTTTTCTTTCATGTATTTTGCAGCAGCAATCAGATTATCGTAGGCACAGGTCGGTTCCCCGTAGCCGCAGAAGACGGCTTCCGGATAATTTGTAAAATCAAAAGCATCAATAGCCGCCTTGATCTCTTCGAAAGAAGGATTGTGGTCGTGCCAAAGTTCTGTTGCCTCTCCGATGGCTTCATGCTCGTTACGGATGCAGAAAATACATTTGCAAGTGCAGCGGTTGGTGATGTTAAAATATGCATTGTTTTTAAATGTGTAAATAATATCTGACATTATAATAAAATCTCCTCTTTGAAAGTCAGGCGGATATTCAAGAACCACCTGTCATTTGTGTAGAATTAAATATTTGGCTAAATTCCAAATTTGTTTTTCATTGTACTCTTGAAACCGGCTTTGTCAAGAGTGGAACCAAGAATGATAAAGATCACAGCACTTCCGCCTGACTGGGCAAGGGTTCCTACAATCGAAGGAATCAGTGCACCCCAGGTTCCGAACAGGATTACATCTGTGATATAATATCCAATAAAGGAAATTACAGCGGCAACAACAACGCCGACACAGTTGTGTACATTCACGATCTTGTCCTTTTTACATGTGATCGGAAGGGAGATCAGCATCTTGATGATGAAGGTTGCAGGTGCATATACCGGAGCAGTCAGGATATCTGCCATGGCACCGCCGATTGCACCAGCAAACATGGCATATGGTGTTGGGAGAAATGCAGCGGCAAGATAGATCAGAGAATCTCCGATGTGTATATATCCGCCATTTACACCAAATGGAATATGGAAAATATAAGCAGTTGTCACACAGATCAGTGCTGCAAAAAGAGCTGTTGAAGTCAGTCTGGAGACTTTCTGATGAGAAAGTGCATTTGCAGATGGTTCTGGATTGTTAATGGTTGTAGATGACATGATAGTTACCTCCTTGGGTTTTATTTATTTTGTAAATGTCAGTCAAGCAGCATAGAAAGATGGGATTCAAAATTGATTCCATCATTGCGCGGAATCTGGTCGGCAACGGTGTCAATCAGAGATCTTTCGATAAACCGGCATGCTTTTTCCACGCCTGCAGCTGCACTTTTTCCCTGTACCATCGAAGCACATACGACAGCGGAGAGCAGGTCACCGGTGCCAGAATAGCTTCCTCCGTGAATTCCAGAGGAAATGACGCTTATCTGGTCGTTCTCGAGAACCAGATTGTAATATTTTACGGTATCATCAGAAGGAGCCTGATAAAGAATACCGGTGACGATGATCGTCTGGATCTGCGTTTCTTTCAAAGGAGCGGCAATCCGGGCAATCCGGTCCAGATAATCCGGTTCGTCCTTATACTTGGTAAGCCCTACAAAATCAGAGTGTGTTAAAAGACACAGCTCGGTAAGATTTGGCGTGATCACATCGGCATGGGATACAAGCTTCTGCATCTGCTGTTGGAGTCTGGGAGTGAAAATGTCATATTTGACACCGGAATCTCCCATGACCGGATCGACAAAGAGCAGAGTGGAAGGGGTTCTGAACTTCTCACAGAAATTCAGGATTTTTTCCGCCTGATCTGCGCTGCCGAGATATCCGGTACTGATCGCATCCAGGGTAAGACCACGTTTTTGCCATTCTTCTGTGTAATGATCGATCTTGTCGGTAAAGTCCGTACAGTAATAGCTGTCGTAGCCGGTCTGATTGGTTAAAACTGCCGTTGGCAGAGGACAGGCCTGCACACCCATGACGGAAAGAACCGGGATCGCAGCTGTCAGAGAGCATTTACCAAGACCGGACAGATCATTGATAACAGCGACTCGTTTTATCATTGAAGTATCCTTTCCGAAATACAAAGTGAAAAATTCTTGCATTTCTTATGTGTTTTATATAGAATAAAATAAAAGTGTCATTTGTAAAATATACAAAAAGAAATATTTTTTAGAGGTCAGTTATGAGAGTGGAATTACAGAATGAGGAACACTGCCGGTATCTGAGAGTGTATCATTATTACAGAAATCTGATTCTATCCGGGCAGATGAAGTCAGAGACAAAACTTCCATCGATCCGTAAAGGTGCAAGCGAGCTGCAGATGAGCCGGACGACGATGGAGAATGCGTATATGCTTCTGGCAGCAGAAGGTTATATTGTGTCCAGACCGCAGAGTGGATATTATGTGACGGATATTGCCGAGAAGCAGGAAGAGGGCAGAAAGATTGCAAGCCGGCATGTAAGGAAGCAGGAGAATCCGGTTGTCTATGATTTTGCAACATCAAATGTAGATAAAGAGAGTTTCCGGTTTGAATTATGGCGGAGATATATGAAGAGCGCAATGCGTCAGGATGAGAGACTGCTTTCTTATGGAGAACCGCAGGGGGAACAGGAATTCAGGGAAGTACTGTCTGAATATATTCAGAAGACCAGAAGTGTGATCTGCAGCCCGGATCAGATCGTGATCGGTGCCGGTATACAGAGTCTTCTGCATATTCTGTGCCCACTGAATCATAAAAAGAGAACCGTATTTTTCAGGGACAGTGAGTTTGTACAGGGAATGACGGTTTTTGAAGATCATAACTACCGGATTGCAGGAAGTGCGGAAGAAGAGATTGGAATGTATTACGTGTCACCATCACAGATGACAAGATTTGGTGGGGTGATGCCGATCCAGGAAAGACTGGAACTGGTCGGACGCGCCGAAAAAGAGCATTTTCTGATCATTGAAGATGACTATAACAGTGAGTTCAAATATTTTCAGAAACCGGTTCCGTCCCTGCAGGGACTTTCGGGAGGAAGAAATGTCATTTATCTGGGAACATTTTCCAAAATGCTGCTTCCGTCTATCAGGATCAGTTATATGATACTGCCGCCGGAATTGATGGAAACTTACGAAAAAAGAAAAAATAATTACAATCAGACTGCATCCAAGGCCGAGCAGATCGCACTGACACAGTTTATCCGTGACGGACATCTGGCGAGTCAGGTCCGTAAATCCAGGAAGATCCATCTGGCAAAGGCAGAAAAGCTTGCGGACAGTGCAAAAAAGATTTTAGGAAAAGATGTGGATGTACAGGTTGGTGCTGCAGGATTTATGGTACAGTTGACCTTTGCGGAGGACTGCGCTGCAGAAAAGATTGCAGAAAAAGCAAAAAAGAAAGGAATGACATTTCTTGAAGTGGAGAAGAACAGGATGTTACTCACCTGTGCAGGTGTTCCTGCTGAAAAGTATGAGGATGCTATGAAACTGCTCAGAGAATGTACAGAGAAGGGGATGAATTAGATGGAATTTTCACATGAACTGGTTCTGCCGAATGAAGATCTGCCATTCCGGATGTTTTTATTTGAAGGAAAAGACGGAAATTATGTCAGGGAAAAGCACTGGCACCGGTCGATCGAGATGTTTGTTGTACTGGAAGGAAAGCTGGATTTTTATATCAATGAAGAAGATATCCATTTAGATGAAAAATCATTTGTGATTGTGAATTCTAATGAGCTGCATTCGATTTCGGCACCGTTTCCGAATAAGACGATCGTACTGCAGATGCCACTTCAGACATTTGAACGGTATTATACGGACGAGCAGTTTATCTGTTTTACCCACAGCGAACGCGTACAGGATGAACAACTGGTTGAACTGGTTGAAAAGATGTATGTGACGTATCAGAAGAAGAAAACCGGGTATGAATTAAAGGTACAGAGCTATTTTTATATGCTGGTCTATCTGATGGTGACAAAATACAGGAAGGTTGATGTCAGTGCGGAGATCGTGCGGGATCACAAGAACAGGAACCGACTTTCTACGATCACGAATTATATCAAGGATAATTATCAGAAAGATCTCTCGCTGGAAGGGCTGGCACAGATCTTCGGGTATTCGCCGACCTATCTGTCACGGATGTTTCGCAAATATGCAGAAATCAACTATAAAGAATATATTCAGGGAATCCGTCTGGAATATGCCTACCGAGAACTGATAAGCAGTGATACGATGGTTGAGGAAATTGCAGAACATAGTGGATTTGCGGACGGAAGAGCATTTGCCAAAGCATTCCGGAAAAAATATGGAGTAAGACCAAGTGATTTCCGTAAAATGAGAAAGCAGGAATCGGAAGATGAAAAGTTATAAAGAAAACTGGAAGAAGATATACCAGGGAGCCAAAGATGCCGGGAAAGGAGACCGGATCCTGATCGAGAATTTTGGTGAGACACTGTCGGGTGAATATTCGACAGAAGAATTGATGGAAATGGCAATTGCGACCAGGGTAGATGGGATTATTGTACAGGTGAGCGATGAAGAAGCGGTTTCCGCACAGATTGACAAGGCAGAAGAACAGAATATTCCGGTGATCACGATCCGCAGTGATGCGCCGGTCAGTAAAAGGGTATCAAGTGTACTTTATCGCTTATACAAACATGGGACTTCTTGCAGCCGTTATCTTTGATGTAGAATCTAAGAAACGTGCTAAATAATAAAAAATAGCCTGCAAATAAAAAGTCA
>NZ_JAQCSY010000043.1:0-3852 GCF_027686195.1 Coprococcus sp. AF102-57
TGATTTCTTGGCACCGTTTTGGCACCGGAGTATACTCAAACCGATTCTCTTCTGTAGATACTAGATACTTCTCTACCAACTTTATATTGCACCGGTAATTTTTAACTGTTATAATCGAAACATGGGTGCTACCATAACGGTAGGCGGTTAGTCCTTCTCCAGAGAGTTGCAGAGTGCCAGTGCACTCGTTTTGCAACGACCGAAGTGAAACGGAGACCTGTGACCCTCTGATTACATAGAAACCTGTAAAGGAATCCAGTGGAAAGGAGGGCTAAGCCAATGAGTATTATTGACTTCATAGCAGTAGTGAGCTTCGGCTTAACCTGCTTTAGTATCGGATATACATTAGGCAAAGATAATCATAAACCACAAAAATAACCGCCCTGGTCTGGTAAACTAAGCGGTTATCTTTGATGATATTCTAAATAGTAAAACGGACTAACCGTCTATCGGTAGCACTCTTTTTCTATAATCATATTAGCACGCATCTGTGAAAATGTCAAAAAGTTCTTTTTCCATAGTATGTAATACGAATTTGAAAATACTTATAAGCCGAAAAAATACACCAGTACCAGATTGATCACAGCAGCTCCACCAAAAGCAACAACTGCAGTTACAACTAATTGCATAGGTTTTGGGAAATTTTCGAACACAAAAACTTTCCTACTCTTGCTCCGCACCTTGCTTAAAGATCCTGTCGTAAATGCTGCCATCATTATGACTGACACAGATACCAAGGTCTCACAATAGCCGGCAAGCTTTCCTAACACATCATTATACATATATGCACCTGTTTCATGCAGAATCCAGTATAGAACCAATGCACAAACTCCCATGACACTTTGGAGCTTCATTTCCTTAAAAATCTTCTCTTTCTCTGTAGTTGCATAATCTGACATTGTTTTAGCAATTTTTCTTTCTTCTTCGTTCATCATCTCGCTTTTCCTTTCTCCACTGATAATCTCAGGAATGCTGATATCATAATAATCTGCAATATCCACAAGAATACTGATATCCGGCATATTGTTTCCGGTTTCCCATCTGGATACAGTCCTTCCAGAGACATTTAATATTTCTGCCAACTGCTCCTGTGTAATGCCTTTTTCTTTGCGAAGTTTTTTTAAAAAATTCCCGATTTTTACTTGGTCCACCTCAACTCCTCCTTTCATCATCAAATATAGAATCTGTTATCTGCAAATAACACGACACAAAGCGAGAAATGTCGTATTTTCACTAATAGACACAGTTGTCTATGCGTTTTTCATTTTTTCAATTATACAAGCTGGAATTTCTATTTGTGTTGCCATGTCATTACATAATCTTTTTCTCCGGTAGCCTCATCTAAGCCATTATGCTGAATCTCAAATCCTTCTCTCTTATAAAAAGATATTGCCCGTGCGTTCTTTTGGTATACGTTCAAGTGCAACTTATTCCTTTTATCCTTTGCATAATTCAGCAGAATTTTACCTATACCCTGCGATTGCATTTCACCAGAAACAAAAATGCCCTCAACATATTCATCATTTAACCCTATAAAACCCTGTATTTCTGTATCATACTCATACACATAAACCTCTGCTAGTAACAACGCTTCTTTTACTGATTTGAAATTGCTTTTCCAGTATTCGGCGGGGATAAAATTATGTGCCTTTATATTTGTATCCAACCATATATCTGCAACTTTATTTATATCATCCCTTTGAAATTCTCTAATCATAACGGTGACTCTCCATAAACTTGAATTTAAATTATAACGGTCTTTGCAAATACACCATATCTACCAACTGTATTCCACTCTCATAGATTGGGTGGTCATAATTATCTATAAAGAAATTTGATATGATATGCGAACGGACAAAACCACACTTTTCATAAAATGGTATTGTCAGTGGGCTATCGCCTGTTCCCACTTGCAGAATGGCATATTGCTCTCTGTAATTATTAACAATAAACTCAATTAAGGCTCTTGCATAACCTTTCCCTTGATATTCTGGAACTGTCGCAATGTTCTTGATTTCAAGTATGTCATTTTCTTTATCGGTTATGACACACTCACACTTGACCCCATTATCATCAAGTACATACATCTTGCCGTTATCAAGATAACGGTCAACCATATCTTCCTGCTCATCTGCTAATAGGAGCAAATCAAGATATTGTTTTTTATTTTCTTTAACTTCAATAATTTTCATCAATCGCACCTACAAATTCTGATTGAACAAAATCGCTGCGCGATGGCCTAAAAAAGCAGTGGAATTACTTTCCATAATCCGTTATTGTTAAGTTACCACACGAAACAACTGAACTAAGAAAGCTCCACTGCCTATGATAAGAATAACATTTTCCAGTCTCTTCCGCAATCGGAATTATGACGCTAACGCACCTCCGAATAGGTAGATGTAATTATTAACACTACTTATTCTGGAGGTTTTATTATGTATAAAGATATTTTTGAATCCATCCGCAATGAAGCGGAAAAACGTAACCTGCGTGAAAGAACTATTCAACTGTATTGCTCTGATGTCAGTTACTTCCTTCGTTGGATTGGAAAAAATGTTTCTGATCTTACACTTGAAGATGCGGAAAGTTTTCTTACTGCCAAACGTCTGGAAGGAAGGTCTCCTGAAACTCACAATCACTATCGGTCTGCAATCAAGTTCTTATATAAAAAGGTGCTGAAGATTGTCTGGGATGATGACACTGTTCCGGCTATGAAAAGAGAGCGAAATCTTCCTGCTGTTCTATCCCGTGATGAAATAAATGCAATCATTGACGCCACTCCGAATCTGAAGCATAAAGCGATTATTGCAACTATGTATTCTTCCGGATTACGTGTATCGGAGGTCGTTCATCTTCATTATGATGACATTTCACGTACCAACATGACGATTCATGTTCGTGAAACCAAAGGCAGAATTGACAGGTATACAATTCTGTCTCAAAAAAATTTAGACCTTCTCACAGAGTATTGGTACAAATGTGGTCGCCCTAAAGATATCCTTTTCCCAAGTTCCTGGTCCGGTGGATATCTTGATATAGCCAGTGTTAACCAGTTCTTTAAGAAAAGTGCTAAACTCGCCGGCATTACCCGTCATGTTTCCTCTCATGCGTGCCGTCATAGTTTTGCCAGCCACCTATTCGAAAGTGGCACAGATATAAAATATATCCAGTCACTTCTGGGACATGTTGATCCTCGCTCTGCAGATGTTTACCTTCATGTGAGCAACAAGACACTTCTTGGAATCTGCAGCCCGTTCGACAACCCGGAAGGTGGTGAATCATGAGTAAGGATTGTACGATTCAGGATGTTTTTCATCGTTTTTATTCATCATTTGAATCCACACATGATATTTCTCCCGCTCAGAGAAAAGCCGCTTACCACATCATGAATTGCAAAACCGGTGCCTTCGGTGTGAACGTAAGCGTATGCGAGGACTGCGGTTGTAGATCAGTCCACTATAACTCCTGCCGTGACAGATCTTAGATGCACCTTATTTCCATGTGGTTTTTACAGTTCCAGAAGAACTTAATCCCATTATCTACAGCAACCAGAAATTCTTATACACTGCTCTTTATCATGCGGCTTCAGATACTCTCAGTGAACTTGCTGCTGATAGTAAATATCTTGGGACTGATATCGGCTATATTTGTATCCTCCATACATGGGGAAGCACCATGAATTTTCATCCTCATATCCATGCGATTGTTCTTGGTGGAGGGCTGGATGTGAAAAATCATTGGAAAGACAACGGGAAAGATTTTTTTCTTCCGATTAAGGTGATCTCCAAAATATTTCGTGGAAAATATATGGCTGAACTTAAGCAGCTCTGGGAAAATGACAGGCTTGAATTT
>NZ_JAQCSY010000044.1:0-728 GCF_027686195.1 Coprococcus sp. AF102-57
AAGGGGGAACTGCTTCAATGAACGGAGCTACTACAATACAGGAACGGCTAAAAGATTTACGATTAAACAAAGGATTAAAACTGGAAGAACTGGCTGAGCAAACGGGTATTTCAAAATCGGCTCTTGGCAGTTATGAAAAAGATGACTATAAGGAAATCAATCATGGCAACCTTATCCTGCTGGCAGATTTTTATGGGGTGTCCATTGATTATCTCTTTTGCCGGACAGAGAACCGGGCGGAGATCAACACGCCATTAAGGGAGCTGCATTTGAGTGATGAGATGGTAGCACTTCTGAAAAGCGGTCGGATTAACAACCGTCTGCTGTGCGAACTTGCCACCCATAAGGACTTTATCAAGTTTCTTGCGGACATTGAGATTTATGTGGATGGGATTGCCACCATGCAGATTCAAAACCTCAACGCCCTTGTCGATACCGTCCGGCATGAAATCATTGAACGGTATCGCCCCGGCGAAGATGACCCCCATTTGAAAGTGTTGCAAGCCGCCCATATCAGTGATGATGAATATTTCAGTCACATGGTACGGGATGACCTCAACCTGATTATCCGGGATATTCGGGAAGCCCATAAAAAGGACAGCGAGAGTGCACCTCAGACCACCGTTGCCGATGAACTGAAAGAAAATCTGGAAGCGGTTGAAAATTTCAAGGGCAGCCGTGATGAAAAGCTGGTTGTCCTTTACTGTAAGCAGCTTGGTATCAACTAT
>NZ_JAQCSY010000044.1:738-2848 GCF_027686195.1 Coprococcus sp. AF102-57
TGTTGGCTTCCATGTAGCAGCGGTTTTTGCTGGGATTATTCAGTTGAATTTTTAGCACGACAAACTGGAATTTGTCAAAGAGGATTATTCCAATATTCCACAGTATTTCTATTTACATCATAAAAAGTAATATTACCCGCATTTATAGGCAAGACAATCGCAAAAGGTTTATTGCGGTCAATATCAACCACTTGAATTGTGTTGCCATCATCTATTTCAAGTTGTTGCACCTGCTGTTGATTCATAGAAATAAATGCTCGTTCATTATATCCCTCTACAGTAAACTCCACAATTCCTCTTTGAATCCCCGAAAGAGTTCCACCTCCACGGAAAAAATATCCGAAGGAAAGTCCTGGACGATTGACATAGACGGAAAAAGAATGGTCACTCAAATCCTGAGGGTAAGAAATATATGCAGCCATCGTGCTGGAAACGCTTCCATCGACCGTCCAATCATCCTTAATCTTCTGCGACGAACGAATATCTGCCTCCAGCTTAGATGAAGTCACGCCGATCTCATTGTTCGTATAAAGAAAACAAACAAATAAAATACAAGCAAGAACAACCCCTATCACAATTTTAAGAAATATTTTTTTCCTTTATTATTTTTCATTTTTTTAAACTATTTAATACTAATGTCTTTTATAATAGCTTTTCATATATTATATAATCAATCTTTATAAGTCCTTTTATAAATTTCTTTTCTACCATTTTCGATAAATTCCTGTTTAATATTTTTAATTCCATAAACAATAGTTTCAATAGGATAATATTCTTCAACTATATCTTGATATTCTTTTGCTTTCTCAATATCTATATTTCCATACATTCTTAATATATCTTCTCCAAAATTTGTTCCTATTTCTTCTTCACTATCTTCAAGTAAGTATATAAAATCACAATATTCATCTATAATTCCAGAATCTCCAAAATCAATTATTCCAGTTAATCTATTATTGCCATCTAACAATAGATGATTACAACTAAAATCATTATGGCATAAACACTTTTTACCCTCAAAAACTGTTGTTGCATTTAGTCTTTCCATAAAACTTTCTATATAATCTTTTTCTATATCAGTTAAATCATTATAAATAGTTTCACGCAACAATATATACTCTTCTAATACATTTTGTTTATTATCAATAGTACATTCACTAATATCTGTATAATCTAAACCGTGCATTTGTCTTAAAAAACTGGCAATATCTCGTTTTAACAAATTTTGTTCTTCTTCTGACATAGTAGAATAAATTTCTGGTGTTAAAAAAGTTCCTTTAATTTCTTTATAACCTAGTATAGATAATTCATCACTAATATACGAATATTCAATATTAGGAATTTTTACATTAGTTTCTAAATTTGTATTTAAAAAATTATATATTGCTTTTTCTTTTGCATAACCTTTTTTCTTATTAGTACTAAATTTTGTTTTAAAAATGTATTCATTATTAACTAAATATGCCACACTATCATAACCACTACCGATTATTTCAATACTATCTACTTTGAAATTATCAAAGTAATGCTCAATTAAATATTTCATTGCCTTAACATTTGTGGCATTATCATCATATCTATATTCCATTAAATAACAATCTTCTTTTTTGCCCTCGTGTAATTCATGTTCTGGCAAATCTTCAATAATTCTAAAACCAGATTTTTGGTATGCCCTTATTGCTCTTGGATTATTTTTATGAGGGTCTAAAATAACTGCATTAGCATTTCTTTCTTTTTTCAAAAATTCAAAAATCAATTTAATATATCTTGTACCAATTCCTTTACTCCAATAATTTGGCTCTCCTATAAATTGATCCATACCATAGACTATCTCATCAGTTTTTGGATAATGATAATCAGTATATAACTCATCATACATTTTATATATTTGTCCATATCCAATAGGAACATTGTTATATTCAATAATTACTCTAAAAACTTCATCTTCCCAAGGCTCTGTATAATGTTTTTTTAATGATTCTAATGTATATTTTTTATCTCTACCACCATAAAATTCTAATACTCTTTCATCAGTTAACCATTTTAACATCAAAGGAAAATCATCATCTATTAAAGTTCTTATACATATTTCATTTTCAACTATATTCAT
>NZ_JAQCSY010000045.1:0-2543 GCF_027686195.1 Coprococcus sp. AF102-57
AACTGTTAAGGAAACAATCGGAGTTGGTGTAAACGAAAAAGCAGCCTTGAGTTCTGATAAAAACTGCCCTTTCGTTTACCTCAATTTCGATTTTACCTTGGTGAACAAAGTCGCGTCCCTTTAGCCGATAGCTATGGGGATTCAATCGTTGCTCTTTTCCTTAAGTTTATCATACCGGATGTTTTGGTAAAAGTTTTTTTATTCAAGAAATCAATTTCAGGCATGACAAACAAACCTCCTATGCGGAAGTCATTTATTCTATGCAATTGTAGATCTTAACATCTCATATGTGCACGAAAAGAAGAACTGTATTTATCTTTGCAGGGTGATACCATATTCCCTCCGCAAGAAGAACATTTGCATACATCGATGTTATACAAAACCTTTATCATTTCTACTGCATTTAGATTTTTTAATGTAGAAATGTATTTCTTACATCCAAGCAGGTTTCTGCAGTGAGTTATCTTTTTTCTCTTGTTTCTACATGATAGCAGACCATAGTGCCGGATTCTGACAAATCGTTTGGGAGGAACATGCATCATGAATCGATGGATGAATTCTTCTCCTGAAATTGTTTTCTCTTTCCAGCAGCTTTCGTTTTTATAGTCTTTTACTACATATGTAACTGTCGTATCTGTCATGGATTTGATTCGATGATTACTGATTGCTATCCTGTGGGTATATTTTCCAAGATAATTGATAACCGACTGTGCACCATTGAAAGTTTCTTTACAGTAAGTGACCCAGTTCTTTTCATAACACTTATCAAGAAGTTCTTTAAAACGATAGCTGTTCTGATATTTCTCTGCTGTACCATGAAATTTAAGCTTAGAATCATTCCACAGGCTTTTTAACTCATCCAGATATTTTCCACGGAACACTTTCGAGATAACACCATATGGGAGAAAAAATTTTCCACCTGTTTCTTTCCATTTATTTTCATCATCAAGCCCACCTCCAAGAACAATGGTATGAATATGAGGATGATAATTCATTGCAGAACCCCAGGTATGAAGAATGCAGATATACCCTATATTAGCTCCTAGATACTTTACGTCTTTTGCCAATTCGTTCAAGGTTGCTGAGGCAGCATGATACAGTGCATCATACAACAGCTTCTGGTTGCTGTAAATGATGGAATTCAATTCCTCAGGAACTGTGAATACTACATGATAATAGGGTGCATCAAGTACGTTCTCTTTTTGTGCATCAATCCATTTCTCTTTCGGAAACTCCTGGCACATGGGACAGCATCTGCTTCTGCAGGAGTTATTATGAATGCTGATACATCCGCAGTCCTCACAAACACTGATGTTTACACCAAAAGCGCCTGTTTTACAGTTCATGATATGATAAGCTGTTTTTCTATGATGAGCAGGAGGGCTATTCCTCTTTTCATAAGAAAGATAAAACCGTTCAAATACATCTTGTATCGTACATGATTTCTCCATAATCATTCACCGCCCATCTCATCAAATGGACTCCTAATTCCAAGCAGAGTTTTATTGCTTACATGCAGATAAACCTCTGTTGATTTTGGATCACGATGTCCCAGAAGCGCTTGAATATATTTTACATCACAGCCGGATTCAAACAGATGACTTGCAAAGCTGTGACGTAAACAATGCGTGGAGACATGTTTCTGAATGCCTGCTCTTTTGGCACTTTCACGAAAAAACTGAATGACACAATCTTTTGTAAGATAATCCCCTGTCCATGAACTTGGGAACAAAATCCCTCTTGGTCTGCCACATTGAAACCAGTATTCTGTCAATATCTCGAGCGTCCGGTCTGCAAGCAAAGTATAACGATCAGAGCGACTTTTCCCATCACGGATGTGTATGGTTTTGTTCGTGCGTGAAATATCATCATAATGAAGATGTGTGACTTCTGAAACACGAAGTCCGCCTGAATACATAGTAGCAATCATAGCTTTGTGCTTCAGATTTGGCGTAGCATCAAGAATAGCTGATATTTCTGTTTTTGTAAGCACCGTTGGTAACTTCCTGTCCCTTTTCATACGAGGTATGTCATCATCATCCCAATTCTTCTTCAATATTTTTTTGTAAAAGAAGCGGATTCCTGAATGGTAGTGATTGTATGTTTCCGGTGAAATCCCGGAAAGTTTCTTTTCAGTTAGGAATATATCAACATCGTCAGTTGTTAATGCATCTATATCCTTGGCTGTGTGGTTCAAAAAATGAGCAACACTGGTACAGTATGCATGAATCGTGGAATCCTTGAGATTCCGTTTATTCGCAGCAGATTGAATTTGATTAAAAATTTCTTCGTACATAATAAAATCCTCCATGTAAAATCAGTAGTTAATGAAAAAAACTGCTTACATGGAGGTGCATTAGCATAATAAAACCGCTTGTCAGAAAAGCGGTCAAATGGTATTCTTTTCATAGGCAGTGGTGTCTTTCTGTATTGAACTGTTTTGTGTGGTAACTTTACAATATCAAATACTGGTAAGAATTGCCATTGCCTATTTTATTATTGAGAAAAGGAAAGCTGCGCCACAGCCTTGGCAGGCCATCGCG
>NZ_JAQCSY010000046.1:0-2385 GCF_027686195.1 Coprococcus sp. AF102-57
TTCTCATATAAGTCTTTGTCATATGTCGTTTTTCTTGATAATTCCATCTTCGACTAATATCGAAACAAGTTCTTTTTGACCTTTTAGCCTTACATTCCGAAATAATTTTGTACTCTTCATTCTGTATTCCTCTTTTTATTTTTGTTATGTTGTCATTTATTCTTTACGCACAAATCAGAGTATCCGGTCAGAATACAGTCAATAAAATGCAAAATCACCATTTTTATTTTATTCTGGCGTACAAAAAAGTCAAATCACTTTGTTTGTTACACACAAACAGAAACCTGAAAGGTGTAAAAATCTCTTGCAAGTATATCGCAGTAAAATGATGGTAAATTCAATTATACCGGGAAAGAAGAACCAACCTGGTCGAAGTAGGATTTGGGCGGTAACTTCCACTTTGAGTATTTCAGCAAAAGCTGTATAATGAAATACAAAGAGAGACATACACGGGTGGGTTGACCTTCGAAAAAAATAATGAGATAAAGGAAATATGAAAATGAATCAAAAACCAATCATCGAAATAACTGTAAATGAGAATGCTGTGATACACTTTGAATTATGGCCGGAAATTGCACCGATTGCCTGCGCAAGTGTTATGCGACTCGCAGAGAAGAGAATATTTGACGGAAGAGCCATTGAACGTTTGGAACCGGGATTTGTCCTTCAGCCACTGTTTTTTGATGGTGTTGATCCACAAATCGATATCATGATCAAACCAGAATTTAAAACCAATCCTGAAAATGCCAAAATTACTTTTCATCGGGGGATTGTTGCCATGGCAGGAGATCCAGAGAACAGTTCCGGCAGCCAGTACTATATCACCCTTGCTGCCTCCGAGAGATTGAATGGTAATTTCACCGTAATCGGAAAAGTGATCGATGGCTGGGATGAGATTGAACGACTGGAACATGTAGAAGTAGAAGAAGCCATTGAACCGCAGTCAGGATTTGTCTATCACAGACCGGTAAAAACAGAGATGATCACGAAAGTCAGACTCATAAAATGAAATATTAAATCATTCAACGGAGAAAATGTGCTATACTGAAATCAGCATGTATTGAAAAATACAACAAAATCCAAGGAGGAAACCAAAATGGGGCAAAAAGGATTCGGGACTTTGGAATTGTACCCGGAAGAGTAAAAACAGGAGAAAGGAATGCAATTACGGACGTGCCTGGTATACGGGTAGGGCATTGTACGGTGAAGACAGAAGAAAATCATACTGGTGTAACCGTGATCGTTCCTGGACCGGACAATGCATTTGCCAAGCACTATACGGCAGCTGCATACATTCATAATGGATTCGGAAAAAGTGCCGGTGTTGTGCAGGTTGAGGAGCTGGGGACCCTCGAGACACCGATTGCTCTTACCAATACGTTAAATGTCGGAAAGGTTTTGGATGCAATGGTTGAGATCGTGATTGAACAGTGCCGGAAGGATGGAATAGAACCTCAGAGTATCAATCCGGTCGTAGGCGAGTGCAATGACTGTCGGATCAATCATATCCAGAAACGTGCAATTGGTGAAAAAGAAGTGCGCGAGGCTTTTGCATTAGCATCGGAAGAATTCGAAGAAGGTGATGTAGGTGCCGGTGCCGGTACGACCTGCTATGGCATGAAGGGTGGAATCGGTTCTGCATCCCGCGTGATCACGATTGGAGAAAAAGAATACACCATCGGTGTTCTGGTTCAGTCAAACTTTGGTGCAACGAAAGATTTTGTACTGAATGGCGAAGCTGTTGGTCCTAAAATTCTGGAATGGAAACAGGAAAAGAGTGATATGGCTGCATCTGAAGAAGATAAAGGTTCTATTATGAGTATTCTGGCTACAGACCTTCCATTGACAAGTCGTCAGCTCAAACGGATTCTGAAAAGAACCGGTGTTGGTATCGCACGAACCGGTGGTTATACAGGTCATGGCAGTGGGGAGATTATGATTGGATTTACGACTGCAAACAGAATCCCATCCGGCTATGAGGAGGAACTTGTGCAGATATCAGCAATTCCGGAAAACATAATCGACCGTGCTTTCCTTGCTGCGGCAGAAGCAGAGCAGGAGGCAATCTTGAATTCCATGACTGCCGCAAATCAGACACGTGGAATAGCAGGCGAACTGTATTACAGCCTTGCGGAATATCTTGAGGATAGAGAAAACTAAAGACTGGACAAAAGAATAAGTGCAATTAAAAAGAAAGGGGCTGTGAAATAAGTCCCTAAAAGAAATAGGACCATTCGTTCATGCGAAAGGTTCTATTTTTGTGGTAAAATTAACTTGCGATGAAAACTTTACACAATAATTATTGTAATTCAAAACAAGGATATTTCTTTTCTTATTATCTGTTACTTTTCTGCTATCTCAATCACTTATAAAAAGTTGCTCTAC
>NZ_JAQCSY010000047.1:0-2302 GCF_027686195.1 Coprococcus sp. AF102-57
GAGCTTTCCCTTATTGTTTCCCTTGTGTTATATCGTTCCACCAGTGTTTACGAACTCTGATAAGGGAAAATACAAGGGCACAAGAGGTCCGGTGGACCTCTGCTCTGTGCCGACCGAAGCGGCAGCGGAGACCAAAAAAATTATATAAAACAGTATAACACAAAATAAAAGTGACATGGTGAACTGATTGAAATGCTTCTGATTTTTGTAGCAAATAATTGATTGAACGATAAGGAGATAAGATACGATGAGAACAATATTTATATATGCTTCGCATTGACTGCTGGGAAGCAGAAAAGAATTTGAGAACCACACCCAGATCAGATTGTGCATTAAACACACTTGCCATTGATGAACCACTAGAATATGCGAGACTGTATCTTGATGGGAATGTTTGATTACTGAATCTTCAATATTGATAATTTTTTCCATCTTCTCATTCCTCATATGATTCTCATTTTTACTAAAGTTAAAATCATTTCCTTTGTTTTCGATTATACAGTTCTGTACCCGCAACTTTTTGCTTATTCAGCAAGTTTTTAATTTTTTCACATACTTACTTTCAAATATTTAATTGAGAATACAGAACTCCTCTATATGAGAACAACTTTATTCTCATATAGAGGAGTTCTGTATTGTTTCCTACTACTATTTTTCTAAAATAAATTATCGCTATTTTGCAATTACATTTTTATCATTCTGCTATAAATGACGATCTGTATCTCTCGCACTATATATCAGTCGCCTTACTTCCATAACATTCCCGATAACCACATAATATACCACATAATTCCTCACATAAATCCGATAATATGGATACTCTCTCCTTTTTGCAGAACGATAAGGTTCAAACGCAAGAGGATTTTCCAGCCTTTTCAATATGGCACTTTCAATATCATCAACCAACCGATGTGCCGCATCTTCATTTTTCAAGACATTTGTAATGTAATTTACCGTACTTAGCAAATCAGTTTCAAATATTGGCAAGTAGCGAAGCTGATAAGATTTATTTTCCATGTATTGCACTCCTTGCATTTTTGAACACGCTTTCGTGAGAAAGTCTTTCATCGGTTCTCGCAGCCTGCCTGTCAGCTTCATCAAGCTTCATTTCGATATTATCAGTGAGGCTTGCATACTCTTCTAAACTTAAAACAACCATAGCTCCATATCCATTTTTAGTTAAATACACAGGATTTCCACTATTAACAAGAGTCTCAATTTCAGGAAATTTATTTCTGAGATCAGAAACTGGGCGAATTTGTATCATTTCCACCTCTCCTTTCACTTTTTGCTATCTTTATTTTATCCTAATTTTATCACAATTACAATAAACAGCAACACATTTCTCACAAATTCTACCATCCGCTTATACTGCATACTCATCAGTCATAACTATTTCTCTCAATATAATATTTTGCCGCTTCCTGTAAAGACATCCCTTTCTTTCTCGCTTTATCTCTCACACTGCTTACAGAGATACTTTTCATTCTACAAAGGGTTTTGTATAATAATATTCAACCGCCTCTACCCTACTCTTTTTTGTTCTCCACATGTAACCATAAACGCTCCTGACATTTATACCAAGATTGCGGCAGCAGTCACTCAAATCATGATAAATACTATCCCGGAATACAAATGTTCTGGAATCTATTTTTTGTCCTTCCTGCTTTTCAATACGATTGATATAAAATTTCAAAGCTTCTTCTCTGGATATTCCGTGCCGTTTTGCGTATGCCGACACATAAGATGCATTACATCCAAATGCTCTGCAACATGATGTAAATGTAATATATTCCTGTCCGCAGAAATATATTTTTCTTTTATTATGATAATTCAAATAGCTGGAAAGCGCATGCCGCAGCAGAAAATGCTTTCTTTTTGCATATCGCCGGACGCAGATCGGTTTAATCTCATATGCCATGCAGCATGCGGCGAAACTGTCATAAGTCACATGGTTATATGTAAAACGATTATATTTATAATACTGATAATAATGGCTGAGCGCCTTCTCTTTTGATGATTTATTTTTCTGCATATATGCCAATAACGATTTATAATTTATATTGTAATAATCGCAGCATTCTTTTAAATCTGTCCACCTCGCTTTCTTAAAATAAAATATACCTAGTTTTTTCAAATTTCTGCAATATGCGATTGCTTCTTCAGCTGTACACTTGTGGATTCTTTTGTAAGACATAACAGATCCATATCTTACTTCATAGTATTTGCAACACTCACGAATACTCTTCCATTTTTTATTAAATGCATAGAAGATGATGCCAGGGTCAAAAGCCCCAAAATA
>NZ_JAQCSY010000048.1:0-1884 GCF_027686195.1 Coprococcus sp. AF102-57
TGAGTAAATCGTAAACATATCTGTAAAACTGTTCCACTAAGGCCCATCTGTAATTTGTTCTGTAAGAATTCGCTCCCTATTAAACGTTAACTAAATGACATTGGTTCAGTACCCTCACAATTACGCGCAAAAATCCATTCCAAATCAGCTGCTCCGATAGGATTTTTGCCTTCCAGCCTAATTTTTCTTACGGTCAGCGCAGTAAATGCGCAGACCTACTGAACAGTTATAATTATTCTATATAATACAGAAAATTTTTACATATGACAATGGTAAAATATAGGACCTTTTATACAATATGTCCAAAAACATTAGCTAAAATCCTTCCTCTTTCCTTTACTTTCCTCCTGTCCCATGCTATGATAGCGATAGAATATTTCAGTTATATCCGAAAAAATTTTTCGTAAATTCAGGAGGAAATGTAAATGAAAACACTTGGCTACTACAACGGTAAATTCGGACCTCTGGAAGAGATGACCGTTCCGATGAACGACCGCGCATGTTATTTCGGTGATGGTGTGTACGAGGCGACACTGGCGAGAAACGGAAAGATCTTCGCTTTAAAAGAGCACCTGGACCGTTTCTTCAACAGCGCCGGACTCATTAAGATCGATATCCCTTACACAAAGGACGAGCTTGCGGCGATCCTCTACGATATGCTGGCAAAAATGGACGATAAGGATATCTTCATCTACTGGCAGATGACCCGGGGAACCGGCATCCGTCAGCACCAGTTCCCAGCTGCAGGCACAAAGCCGAATCTCTGGATTTTCATGAAGCCTGGGAAATCGGCTGACTCCAGCAAACGTCTGAAACTTACAGACATGGAAGACACCCGTTTCCTCCACTGCAATATCAAGACATTAAACCTTCTCGTCAACGTCATGGCGGCAGAGAAAGCGGAGTCTCTCGGATGCGGCGAGTGCGTCTTCCACCGCGGTGATATCGTCACCGAGTGTGCCCACAGCAACGTTTCCATCATCAAGGACGGCGTATTTAAGACCCACCCGACAGACCACTATATTTTACCGGGAATCACAAGAATGCACATCATCCAGATCTGCAAGGATAACGGGATCATCGTCGACGAGACACCTTTTACCATGGCAGAGCTGATGGATGCCGACGAGATCATCGTCTCCAGCTCCACAAAATTCTGCTCCCCGGTCTGCGAGATGAACGGCACCCCGATCGGAGGAAAGGCACCGGAGTTAGTGGATTTGATCCAGAAAAAGTATACAGAAAAATTTGAAAATGAGACCATGTAAATGATCAGAAGGGCTGTCGCATTAGCTAATGCGACAGCCACCCCTAATTGTGGGTCTAACCCAAATTTTTTCAAAAAAGCTACCCAAAGGGTTGACATAGGGTGCAAAATGTGCGGCCGCTCTCGCTACTGATAAATTTGTTGAGGTAGCGAGAGCGGCCCTTGAATTAGTGGTATATCACTTTCTCAAGGATGCACATGATCATGATCCATCAACAAATCAAAGAACTGTTTTTTTCTTCTGTGGAACACATTGTTTCTGATATTTCACAGTATGCTGTCCATCCCGATTCCGATTTCAAGAGAAGCAAAAAAATCCCTGCCCAGAAACTTATTTCCTTTCTCGTTTCACAAGGCTCATCTTCCACCAGGGTTGAAATGATGCTTGATTTCTGGGGACTGGATTCTTCCATACCAACCGCTTCTGCTCTCAGCCAGCAGCGCGCAAAGCTTAAACCTGATGCGCTGGAAGCTGTATTCCGGCACTTTAATTCCGCTTCCATGGAATTGCCGCCCGCTTCCTTTATGGATTCGCATTACCGTTTCCTGGCTGCCGATGGCTCTACCTGCACTTTTTTCAGCACTCCGGCTTTCTCATCACCAGACTACTACTGTTG
>NZ_JAQCSY010000049.1:0-1856 GCF_027686195.1 Coprococcus sp. AF102-57
ATGATGCCAGGGTCAAAAGCCCCAAAATAGAACCTTGAAAATTTAATATTTTACAGTAACTACAAGCATTTTAGCCTTTCATGCGTTATAATAAAGGCAGCTTTTGAAAGGTGATATGTCCTATGTCCTTTAAAACAAATGATTGCCAGCAGTTATCTTTTGATGATAGTTTCATGACGCTCACTGAGCGCGAAAGAAAAGCATTAGAAAAATCCTGGGCAAAGGTTTTTGCTGATGAAATCTTCCCTGCAATAGATGAGGAGCGCTTTGCTGTCCTATATAGTGATAAGGCATCCAGACCTAACGCACCTGTAAATGTTATCATAGGTGCTCTCATCATTAAGGAACTTTTTGATTATTCAGATGACGAAATTGTTGAAAATCTGATGCTTGACCTTCATCTGCAATACGCACTGCATACCACAAGCTTTGCAGAGCAGCCTATATCAGATAAAACTCTGAGCCGTTTCCGTAAAAGATGCTACGACTATGAAACACTTCATGGTGTAGACCTATATCGTGATTGTGTGAAGGAGCTTAGCAACAAGATTGCTAAGATGATGAAGCTGAATGGACGTATCCGTCGCATGGATTCCATTATGATAGAATCCAACATCCGTTTCTTAAGCCGTATGGAGCTGATTTACACCTGTATATCCAAGCTGGTTGTTTACCTTTCAAAGAATCACTCGGAAAAGCTTCCTGCACAACTGGAGCGTTATACTGACGCAAATGATTATAACCTTCTTTTCTATCATCAGAGAAATGATGACATGGACCAGATCATTCAGATGTTGTTGACGGACTGTGACTGTCTGCTGGAGCTGTGCAAATCAGATTTTGAAGAAGTAACGGAATATCAGCTTTTCGTCAGATGTCTTTCAGACCAGACTGTTGTTGAAAATGAAAAGCGTCGTCTGAGAACAAAGGAAGATGGTACCATGAATTCATCTGCACTTCAAAATCCGTCCGATCCCGATGCCACATACAGAAATAAATCCGGCAAACTGCATAGGGGCTATGTTGCCAACATCGAAGAAACCGTAGGCCAAAATGGATCTGTAGTAACGGATTACCAGTTTGATAAAAATACTCATACGGACAGCCATTTTCTTCAGGAATCTCTTTCAGCAATGGAGAAATCTGAAGAAGAAATCATTCTGGTTACAGACGGTGGTTATGACGGACAGGATAACATTGCTCTTGCAAAGGAGAAAAATGTCAAACTGATAACAACAGCTCTGATAGGTAAAGAGGCTCCAGATGCTTTGGCTGACTTTGAATTTAATGAGGATGGAACCCGTCTGTTAAAATGTGCCGCAGGTCATGAGCCTATAAGCCAGAGTTTTACAAAATCAACAAGACAATGCAGAGTATCATTTGAGCGTAATCATTGTGCCGGTTGCCCATATCAGGATCAGTGCCGTCCAAAGATTTATAAAAAAGTTGCCAGCTTTATTACTTCAAAAAATGCATCTAACAGAGCGAGAAGCCAAAGATACATGCAGAGTGAAGAATTCAGTAACTTAGCAAAGTTGAGAAATGGAGTAGAAACCGTTCCTGCTAACATCCGAAAGAATTATCACCTTGATAAACTTCCAAGAGGTAAACAACGTGGTAAATTTTTCTTTGGAAGCAAAATAGCAGCATTAAATTTCCGAAAGCTCTTTGGATTCCGAAAGGGTCTTGGTAACTATGCACAAAATCCGATATTAGCTTAGATGTGAATCAGAAGTATACCAATCATTCTAAGCTAATAAAGGCTCTTATATCAAATCTACTGTGAAATATTAAATTTTCAAGGTTCAAGCAGGGGTTAGTATATAGAAAACGCTATGTTTTGACCCCGGCATCAT
>NZ_JAQCSY010000005.1:0-118649 GCF_027686195.1 Coprococcus sp. AF102-57
ATTATCCATAAATATATTGTAGTAGAATATGGATGGAAAACAATAACAGAGGCGAAGGAGAAGTGAAATGAGTAGTTTAATGGGGATGCTGACGACTATCCAAAGTTATGTATGGGGACCTCCGACATTGTTGCTGCTGATTGGTACAGGGCTTTACTTTACAATCAAATTGAGAGGACTGCAGATCACAAAATTTCCACGTGCAGTAAGGGCCATTTTTGAAAAAGAAAGTGGGACCGGAAGCGGAGAAGGAGATGTATCGGCATTTGCGACTCTATGTACAACGATGGCAGCGGACATAGGAACGGGAAGTATTGTTGGAGTTGCAACGGCGCTTCGAATTGGTGGACCGGGATCGTTATTCTGGATGTGGATTTCAGCCATACTTGGTATGGTGACGAAATATTCAGAAAGTCTTTTAGCGGTAAAATACAGAGTGACGGACGAAAATAACCAGATGGCCGGTGGACCGATGTTTTATATCCAAAATGGTATGGGAGAAAGATTTATCTGGCTTGCAAAAGCCTTTTCTGTGTTTGGCATGTGTACAGCGTTATTTGGATGCGGAACATTTCCGCAGGTGAATGCGATCACGGAATCCGTCAATGTGACATTCCATATACCGATTATCGTAGCAGGAATTATTGTAACCGTTTTAACGGCGGTTGTGATCATTGGCGGGATTAAAAGTATTTCAAAGGTTGCTGAGATCGTTGTGCCGATCATGGCACTTTCATTTCTTGGGGGTTCGATCGTTGCACTGGTGATCAACCGGGCTGCAGTACCGGGGGCTTTTAAGGCCATTTTTACCTGTGCATTTGCAAAAGAATCGGTAATAGGAGGGACTGCAGGAACGGGTGTCATCACGTTTATGACGGTTATGAGAACCGGAATCGCCAGAGGTGTCTATACCAATGAGGCAGGACTTGGAAGTTCACCGATCGTTGCAGCGGCGGCGAAGACGAACTCCGGTGTAAGACAGGGCCTTCTTTCCATGACAAGTGTGTTTGTTACTACGATTCTGACCTGTTCCATGACAGGACTAGTTATCATCAGCAGCGGGTTGATGGACAATTCGGATATGAACGGAAGCACGCTTGTTACAGCTGCATATAACATGTGTCTGCCGCACAATATAGGCATGTATCTGATCGCAGTAGGAATCATGTTCTTTGCATTTACCACCATTTTGGGGTGGAATTATTACGGAGAACGCTGCCTGGTTTATCTGACCGGCACAACGAAATGGATCAAACCATATAAGATCATCTACATTGCAGCGATTGCACTGGCACCGTTTTTATCGCTGGAACCAATCTGGCTTCTTGCAGATATCACGAATGCGCTGATGATTATTCCAAACCTGATCGCAATCATTGCACTTAGAAAAGTGATCATTGGGGAAACAAAACTGTATTTTTCAAAACGAAATGAAGAAAAAATGTCTGCTGCGGTAAAAGCAGTGGAGTAAGAAAAGAAACCACCGCATTGAGAGAAAAATTTCAATGTGGTGGTATTTTTGCGTTAGAATGAGGTTGTGACACCGAATCAGAGTGCTTTCTTTTTGCTGATTCGGTGCTCAAGATTATTGATGATAATGAAAAAATCCGGGCGATTTCAATTCAAAAATGTAGTGGTGTGGTGAAATGCGGATGGTATGAGACCACGTTTGAAAAATGTGGGAATTATCTGAATAGTCAGAATAAATAATGTGAGTACACGAGAACATAAAGAAAAGACACAGAAACAAGGAATAAATGCACAAAAATATAATTCTAAAATGTGTAATATTAACAAAGATATAAAAAGCATTTGACTTTTAACAAGAGAAGGAATATCCTTTACTTAGAACAAAAAACGTACACGTGTACA
Organism: Coprococcus sp. AF102-57; assembly: GCF_027686195.1. NCBI lineage: Bacteria > Bacillati > Bacillota > Clostridia > Lachnospirales > Lachnospiraceae > Coprococcus > Coprococcus sp. AF102-57. Next base: position 1,873 of record NZ_JAQCSY010000005.1, read on the forward strand.
TTGCGAAAAAGCAAAGAAAATATAGTGCTTGAACTTGACGAAGGGAAAGTATTTACTACGTTTCAGAAAGGGAATCAATATGAAAAAGTGGAAAAGAATTACGGCATTAGGTTTATCTGCGATGATGATTGCATCACTTACAGCATGCGGAGGTTCAGGGGACAAAAAAGAGTCAAAGAAATCTGGAGATTCTAAAGGAACAACTATTACTTTTTGGAATAGTTTTACCGGTGCAGATGGAGATATGCTGGTGAAAATGGTTGACAAGTATAACAAAGAGAATAAAGATGGTATCACAGTAAAAATGGATATTTCTTCGGATCTTGACAGTCAGTTATCAACAGCCTTTGCTGCAAATGAGGGACCGACAATGATTCTTAGTTCAAGTGCATACCGCTTTACTTATGGAGATTATCTTCAGGATGTAAGTGATGTATTTGATAAAACGAATCTGGACAAAGATGATTTTATTCAGTCTTATCTGGACTACTGCTCCGATGACGAGTCGATGTATTTTGTTCCGTTCCAGGTAGTTGGATATTATATGTACTGGAATAAAGATCTGTTTAAAGATGCAGGATTGGATCCGGATACACCGCCGGCAACATGGGATGAATGGCAGAAAGATGCAGCTAAGATTACTGATGCAAACAAGAATGTTTACGGTTCGGGAATTTCTTATGATTATGCTTATCAGATTGCACATATCATGCAGCGATTTGGAGGACTTGCGGTTACAGATGACAACGGAAACTGGAAAGCTAATTTTGAAGGCAATGCAGGATATGAAAAATTCCTGAATATGTATAAAGATATGGTTGATAATGGTGATAATCCGTTAGAAGCAGATACAGATTCAATGGCAAGCGCCGGTCAGATTGGAATAACAATAGGCGGACCATGGGTAACAACCGGACTTGATACAGCCGGTGTAAATTATGGAATCAGCCTGATCCCACAGGGAGATGCCGGAGATATGAATTCTGTAGAAGTCATTGGATTTGGTATTACGACAGCAGCCAGTGAAGAAGAAAAAGAAGCAGCATATAAATTCATCGAATGGTGGAATACAGCAGATAAAGATGGAAAAAGCCCGGCATTAGAATGGTCACTTGAAAATGGTTTCCCGGCATATACATACTCTGTACAGGACAATGAAGAATACAAGGCAAATAAAAAATTAAGTGCTATGTCAGCAGCAAATCCGGAAGCACCTACAGATTTTATTGTAGATTCTAATTTTCCAGGAATCAGTTCTGTATTAACAGATGTTATTCCGGAAATGATCAATTCAGTGGCATTTGGAAAGTCTTCTGTGGATGAGGCTTTGGAAAAGGCACAGAATTCAGCAGATAAGATTGTAGAAAAGTACAATAAATAGAATGCTGTTAAACGGGGAAATGAGGCGGCTTGGATAAGTCGCCTTTTCAAATGAGATTGGAGGAAAAAATGGAGAAAATAAGACGATACTGGAATACACCCTCCAGAAGTGCGTATGTTTTTATAGCACCATCCGTTATTTTACTGTTATTGTTTAACGTTATTCCGCTTATTATGGCGTTTGGATTGAGCTTTTTTGATGTCCCGATTACGCTGAATACAGCAAGCTTTATCGGTTTTGATAATTTTATTGAGGCTTTTCATGATGCGCGTTTTCTTAACAGTTTGAAAATCACGGCAATATTTACAGGACTTGAAGTTCCGATTCAGGTGCTTGGAGCTTTAATTGTTGCAGCTGTGATCAGCAAGAATAATCTGAAAAACAAATTTTTACGTGCTGTATACTTTTTACCGGTCATCTGTTCTGCCACTGTAATCGGAATTATGTGGAGAATGATCCTTCATTCTAATATTGGTTTTATTACAGCAGCATTGCAGTCTATGGGATTTGGGAAAATAAATTTCATGAATACACCGGGACTTACTATATTTGTTGTGTCTTTTATTTCTATCTGGAGAAGTTTTGGAATATCAGCGATTATTTATGTGACTGCAATCCAACAGGTATCGCCTTCGCTTTTTGAAGCTGCTGAGATGGATGGGGCAGGGAAGATCAGACAGTTTATCCATATAACAGTGCCTTCTATCAGACCAACATTCTGGTATATTCTGATGACAAGATTTGCAGGGGCATTACAGATTTTTGATATTATTTATGTTACAACAAACGGTGGTCCAAATTATACAACAGAATCAACAGTAAGTTACATTTATTCAAGAGCATTCTCATCTAATTCAAGTATGGGATATGCATCAGCGATGTCAGTCGTGTTATTTGTTGTTATTATGTTTATAACGACTTTGATGTACAGAAGAATGAACAAGGAGGATTAGCGGAATGAAAAAGAAAAAGACAATAAAGATCAAGAATGTCGTTTTGGAAATACCGGTTGCCGTGATGTTGATCATTCTGACACTTCTGGTTCTTGTTCCGGTAATCTGGATGGTATTCAGTGCATTTAAACCTGAAAAAGAAATTATTTCGTGGCCGCCTACATTTATACCGAATTCATTTACTTTGGAAAACTTTACAGATGTACAGGACCGTATTGATATTCTTCGATATATTTTGAACTCTGTTATTTATGCGGGAGGAACGACAGCACTTGCGGTTGTTGTAAACTGTATGGCTGGATATGCGTATGCATTTTATGACTTTAAAGGAAAAACGGGAATGTTTTTGATGACTCTTGCAACCATGATGGTTCCGTTTCAGGTTATTATGGTTCCGCTTTTCCTTGTTGTATATAAGATGGGAATGTACGATTCTTATTGGGGACTGATTATACCGAGAGTTGCAGTGGCAGGATCTATTTTTATGATGAGAGCTGCATTTACCGGAATTCCCAAGGAAATGGCAGAAGCGGCGAGAATTGACGGGCTTTCAGAATATGGGATTTTCTGGAAAATTATGATGCCACAGGTAAAACCGGCGGTTATTACTTTGATTATTCTGAGTGTAAATGGCTCATGGAATGATTTATTATGGCCTATGATAGTAACAAGTAGTACAGAAATGCGTACATTAGCAAATGGACTGGCTTTGTTTATTGGACAAAATACGATTGAATATGGAGCGGCATTTGCCGGAGCACTGATTTCGTTATTACCAATGTTTGTTCTTTATATGTTTGGTCAGAAGTACTTCATTGAAGGCATGAGTAGTGGTGGACTGAAAGGATAGGAGAATTATTTCATATGGAAAACACAAAAATAATATGTAATAAAGAATTTGTGATAGGCAAAATAGATCCCAGACTTTATGGTTCGTTTCTGGAACACATGGGAAGAGTTATTTATACAGGGATATATGAACCAAATCATAAAAGCGCAGATGAGGATGGATTTCGTAAAGACGTGTTGGAACAGGTGAAGAAGATGCATGTAACAGCAGTACGTTATCCGGGTGGAAATTTTGTTTCTGCGTATCATTGGGAAGACGGGGTAGGACCAAAAGAGAAAAGACCTCGTAAACTGGATCTTGCGTGGAAAGCGATTGAAACGAATGAATTTGGGACAAACGAATTTATGAAATGGGCAAAAAAAGCGGATGTACAGCCGATTTTTACAGTAAATCTGGGTACAAGAGGCGTTGAAGATGCAATACATTATCTGGAATATTGCAATTTCCCGGAGGGAACACAGTACAGTAATCTGAGAAAAGAGCACGGTGTTGCAGAACCTTATGGAATTAAAATGTGGTGCCTTGGAAATGAAATGGATGGTAGCTGGCAGATCGGACATAAATCAGCGGAAGACTATGGAAAGCTGGCAGCAGAAACCGGAAAAGTAATGAAGCTGATGGATCCGACAATCGAACTGATTGTGTGTGGAAGTTCTTTGTCAAATATGAAAACTTATCCGGAATGGGATATGGAAGTCCTTGAAAAAACATATGATGTTGCGGACTACCTTGCGCTTCATCAGTATTATGCCGGGCAGGATAAGGGAACCAAAGGATTTCTTGCGCAGACGCTGGATATGGAAGAATATATCCGTACGATCCGTTCGGCAGCACAGGTTATCAAGCAGAAAAAGCGGTCTAAAAAAGAGATGAAGTTCAGCGTGGATGAATGGGGAGTATGGGCAGTCCCAAGTAATACCGTAAATGCAGAAATTGACCAGAAACCATGGGGAATCGCACCTGCGATCAGTGAACAGATTTATACGCTGGAGGATGCACTCCTATTTGCGGGGATGCAGATGGTGATTCTGAGAAATGCAGATGTGATCAAGATTGCATGCCAGTCATTGCTTACAAATATCAGTGCATGTATCATGACTGAAAAAAATGGGGAATACTGGCTTCAGACGATATACTATCCGTTTCATTATTTTGCAACCTATGCGAAAGGGACTGTTTTGAAAACAGCAAGTATAGGACCGTGTTATAGTTGTGCAGAATTTGATGGGGTTCCATATGTGGACAGTCTTGTTGTGTGGAATGAGGAAGATCAGGAGCTTGTCATCTTTGCAGTAAACCGAAGTGAAGAAGAACTGCAGAAAGCAGAAGTAGATCTGCAGGATTTTGAAATACAACACGTGATAGAAAGCATTTGTATGACAGCTGAAAATAAAAAAATGACCAACATGGAACAGCATGATGCAGTAATCCCGAAGAAAGAAAAAAATGTTGAGATAGAAACAGGCAGATGCCAGATTGCGTTACAACCATTGTCATTTAATATGGTACGGTTAGCTGTCTGAGAAGAACAGGAGAGACAGAAGAGATAAGAAGCGAACCTTCATTGCCGATACAGGGAGATTATGATATACTCGGAGTAGAATCAGGATCGGGGGTGTAATTATGGCGATTACAGTAAATCAAATTGCAGAACAATGCGGGGTTTCAAGAACGACGGTGTTACGTGCACTAAATGGTGGCAGTGTCTCAAAAGAAACAAAAGAAAAAATCCTGCAGGTCGCAAAAGAAAATAATTATCGTCCCAATCTTCTGGCACGGAGTTTGAATCATGGCAGAACAATGTCCCTTGGTGTTGTAACAATCAATATTGAGAATATGTACTTTGTACAGTCGTTGAATACGATTAACAAAGAGGCAGACAAAAGAGGTTATTTTACGAATATTGTTGTCTGTGACGAGAGCCTGGAATGGGAAAGAAAACTGATACAGGGGCTTGCAGAGAGGCAGATGGAAGGTATACTGATCAATCCGATCAATAAAGGAAAAGAATTTGAAGAATTTCTTTTATCATTACACATTCCGATCGTATGTATTGGAAACCAGGTGTCCGAGAAGATCACTACGGTACAGGTGAATGAGATGGCAGCAGCGATGGATGCGGTAGAACTTATTGTATCAAAAGGATATAAGAAAATTGTATTTGTCTGCCCGCCGCTGGAGATGGAAGAAACACAGAATATTTATGTACATAAGCAGAGAGAAAAAGGCTTTAAAGCTGCAATGGCGATTCACCCGGAACTGAAAATGAAAATGATTGGGAAAACAGAGTTTCTCCCGGAGGTTGAACGAATCTGTGCAAGAGGATTGCATGAAAAGACTGCTTTTTTGTGTTCGGGTGACAGCTATGCTTTGTCTATTATGCAATGGGGCACAAAAAAAGGTCTGATGATACCAAAGGATTTTGGATTAATGGGGTTTGACGATATCAGTCTTTTGCAGTATATCACGCCGAAACTGACAACTGTTTCAACAAATTTGGAAGGTGTTGCATCAACGGCGGTTGTGGAACTGATCCAGCAGATTGATTCAAAAGAATACTCGCCAAAATCTATTTATCTGAATTATCATATTCTTGACCGGGACACATTGTAAGGTTTTTTCTATATCTTCTGTATTTTGAAATAATGTGAAGTAAGATCGCAAAAATTGCAAGGCAATAGAGCAATCAGAAACAACGGTGAGTTGCAAAAAAATTTTTGACACTTGCAGTGAAAAGATAAGAGGATACGATTATGGATAAAACAAATTACAGACAAACAGAATACAATAAACCATTTATTATACAGCGGGCAGATCCTTATGTTTACAGACATTCTGATGGAACCTATTGGTTTACTGCATCTGTACCGGAATATGACCGTATTGTACTTCGCAAAAGCAATACGGTCGACGGATTGGCACAGGCAGAAGAAGTAACCATATGGAGAAAGCATGAAAACGGAATTATGAGTGTGCACATTTGGGCACCGGAAATTCATTATGTGGATAATAAATGGTTTATTTATTTTGCAGGTGGAGATATTGAGGATATTTGGGCAATCAGACCGTATGTGTTGATGTGTGAAGGCGACGATCCATTGAAGGATCCGTGGAAAGAGATGGGAATGTTAAAGCGAAAAGACGCGTTTTCATTCCAGGACTTTTCTTTGGATATGACCGTGTTTGAAAATATGGGACAATGGTACTGCGTATGGGCAGAAAAAGTTAGTGTTGGAAAGAAGATTTCCAATTTATACATTGCCAGAATGGATTCACCAACAAGTCTTGCGACAGAACAGGTTCTTCTGACTTCACCGGATTATGACTGGGAAAGAGTGGATTTCTGGGTAAATGAAGGACCGGCAGTTGTACATCATGATGGGAAAATATATCTGACTTATTCGGCAAGTGCTACAGGAGAATGCTATTGTATGGGAATGCTCAGCATAGAAGAGACAGAAGACCTGCTGAATCCAAGGGCTTGGAAAAAAGAACGATATCCGGTCTTAAAAACAGATGCAGAAAGAGGAATCTACGGGCCGGGACATAATTCTTTTGTAAAGTCGGAGGATGGAAAAGAAGATATTATGATCTATCATGCAAGACCATACGATGAAATAATCGGAGATCCACTGTATGATCCCAACAGACATGCTTACCGCATGCGCATAAAATGGAATGAACAGGGAAGACCTGTGTTTGATTATTGTAATAATTACTAAATGCTGAAACAATTAGAGGACTCAAAAATTTGGAAGAGCGATTCAAATTTTTGAGTCCTTTGTTATTTGAGGTTGTGATATTAACATACTGCTTTATTTTCAGAACATTTCTCTTCCTGCAGATTCCAACACATCCAGAAAATCATTCGATACCGTTGAACAGGCGGATTTCCAAATATATATACTCCGGTTCCCTTCGAGGCAATGGAGATGAAACCCAGGAATCGTGGCAGCCCTTGCTGAACACGACTCCCGCTTTCAGGGGTTCATCGGAATGTTTTGGCGAGGGGAACCCGAGTATATATATTTGGAAATCCGCCGTCCACCAACCTATAAAATTTTCCCCACACCAGTTGGAAATCCCCCTCATTTCTGCTAAAATGGAACACAGAGAAAAGGAGCGAACACAATATGAATTTTGCGCATTTGCACGTCCACACGGAATACAGCCTTCTGGACGGTTCGAATAAAATTAAAGAATATGTTGCCAGAGTCAAAGAACTGGGGATGACAGCGGCTGCGATCACAGACCATGGTGTCATGTATGGCGTCATTGACTTCTACAGAGCCGCAAGAGCGGCAGGAATCAATCCTGTACTGGGATGTGAAGTCTATGTGGCACCGGGATCCAGATTCGATAAAACAGCCGTAGGACGCGATGAGGACCGATATTATCACCTGGTACTTCTTGCCGAGAATAATACAGGCTACGCCAATCTGATGAAGATCGTGTCACGTGCATTTACGGAAGGTTACTATTATAAGCCAAGAGTAGATTATGAGCTTCTGGAGACCTATCACGAAGGAATCATTGCCCTCAGTGCATGTCTTGCCGGAGAGGTACAGAGAAACCTGGCGAGAGGGATGTATGAAGAAGGAAAAAAAGCTGCGCTTCATTATGAACAGATTTTTGGAAAAGGCAACTTTTTCCTGGAACTGCAGGATCATGGGATCCCGGAACAGCGCACCGTTAACCAGCAGTTGATGCGTCTGTCGCAGGAGATCGGAATCGACCTTGTGGCGACAAATGACGTGCATTATACTTACGCAGAAGATGAAAAGCCACATGATATCCTGCTTTGTCTTCAGACAGGGAAAAAGCTCGCAGACGAGGATCGGATGCGCTATGAAGGCGGACAGTACTACGTGAAGTCCAAAGAAGAGATGGCAGCACTTTTCCCATATGCACCGGAGGCGCTGGAAAATACACAGAAGATTGCAGACAGATGCCATGTAGAGATTGAATTTGGTGTAACAAAGCTCCCGAAATTCGATGTGCCGGAAGGATTTACCTCATGGGAATATTTGAATAAGCTCTGTTTTGACGGACTGAAAAGACGATATGGAGAAGACCCGGATCTAGCCCTTGTGGAGCGCCTGAATTATGAATTGGGCGTTATCAAAAGCATGGGTTACGTGGATTACTTCCTTATTGTATGGGATTTTATTCATTTTGCAAAAAGCAATGGAATCATGGTTGGACCTGGGCGTGGATCTGCGGCAGGAAGCATTGTGGCGTACACACTTGCGATCACCAATATCGATCCGATCCGGTATCAGCTGCTGTTCGAGCGTTTTCTGAATCCGGAACGTGTGTCCATGCCCGATATCGACGTGGACTTCTGCTTTGAAAGAAGGCAGGAGGTCATTGACTATGTTGTACGTAAATACGGCAAAGACCGGGTAGTGCAGATCGTAACCTTTGGTACACTGCAGGCGCGCGGGGTGCTGCGGGATGTGGGAAGAGTTATGGATCTTCCGTATGCTTTTGTGGATTCAATTGCAAAGATGATTCCGAAAGAACTGAATATTACACTGGATAAATCCCTGAAGATGAACCATGAGCTGAAGAAGCTCTATGATGAAGACCCACAGGTAAAAGAGTTGATCGATATGTCAAAGAGACTGGAAGGTCTGCCACGGCATACATCCATGCATGCCGCGGGAGTCGTGATCAGCCAGAAGGATGTGGATGAATATGTTCCGCTGGCACTTGGAGCGGACAACAATGTAGTCACACAGTTTACCATGACCACACTGGAAGAACTGGGACTTCTGAAAATGGATTTCCTTGGGCTTCGTACCCTGACCGTCATTCAGGATGCGATCAGACTGGTTGAAAAAAGTACCGGTGTGAAGCTGGTAACAGAAGAATTAAATTATAATGATAAAGCAGTGCTTGACTATATCGGAACCGGAAAGACGGACGGTATTTTCCAGATAGAAAGTGCAGGGATGAAGAGCTTCATGAAGGAGCTTCGACCACAGAGTCTGGAAGATATTATCGCCGGAATTTCTCTTTACCGGCCAGGTCCGATGGATTTCATTCCACAGTATATCAAAGGAAAGAACCATCCGGAGCTGATTACTTACGAATGCCCGCAGTTAAAGCCGATCCTGGCACCGACCTATGGCTGCATTGTATACCAGGAACAGGTTATGCAGATCGTGCGTGACCTTGCCGGATATTCACTTGGGCGAAGCGACCTTGTACGCCGTGCCATGAGTAAGAAAAAGGGCGACGTGATGCAGAGAGAGCGTCAGAATTTTGTATATGGTAATGAAGAAGAAGGCATTCCGGGCTGTGTCAAAAATGGAATCGATGAAAAGGTTGCGAATAAGATCTATGATGAAATGATCGATTTTGCAAAGTATGCGTTCAACAAATCACATGCGGCAGCGTATGCGGTTGTCTCATACCAGACAGCGTATCTGAAATATTATTATCCGGTAGAATATATGGCAGCGCTTATGACTTCTGTCATCGACAATCCGGGAAAGGTTGCCGAATACATTTACACTTGCCGACAGATGGGAATTTCTATCCTGCCGCCGGATATCAATCGTGGGGTTGGTGATTTTTCTGTAGATAACGGTAATATCCGTTACGGACTTGCGGCGATCAAGGGGGTTGGAAGACCGGTGATCGAGCAGATCATCCGGGACAGAGAAGAGCATGGCACGTTTCGTGATCTGAAGGATTTTCTGGAACGGCTTTCCGGTAAGGAAGTCAATAAACGTGCGGTAGAAAACTTTATCAAATCCGGCGCATTTGACAGTCTGAAAGGGACCAGAAAGCAGTTTATGATCATTTATGTACAGATCATGGATCAGGTAGCACAGAACAAGAAAAATTCGCTTGCCGGACAGATGTCGCTCTTTGATATTGTAGATGACGAACAGAAAAAAGAATTTGAGGTCACGCTTCCGGATGTGGGAGAATACCAGAAGGAAACGATGCTTGCATTTGAAAAAGAAGTACTCGGCGTGTATATCAGCGGACATCCATTGGAAGAATATGAAGAGAAATGGCGCAAGAGTATTTCCGCAACGACATTGGATTTTCAGCTTGATGAAGAGACCGGACGGACAAAAGTGCGTGACGGGTCAAGGGAGATCATCGGTGGTATGATCACATCGAAGACGATCAAATATACAAAGAAGAATCAAACGATGGCATTTATTACCGTAGAGGATCTTCTTGGAACGGTAGAGGTTGTCATTTTCCCGCAGAGCTATGAGAAAAGCCAGCAGTATCTGCAGGAGGACAGCAAAGTATTTGTGCGGGGACGTGTATCGGAAGAAGATGATAATGCAAGTAAGCTAATCTGTGAAGAGGTGATTCCGTTTGAGATGATGAAAAAAGAACTGTGGATCCAGTATACCGACAAACAGAGTTACCTTCAAGATGAGCAGAATCTGTTCCGGATGCTCGCGGAAAGTGAGGGTGAGGACCAGGTTGTAATCTTCTGCAAAGCGGAGAGAGCGGTAAAAAGACTTCCTAAAAACGCAAATATCCAGGTAGAACCTGGAATTTTGAGCAGATTGACGAATTATTTTGGAGAAGATTGTGTAAAAGTAATAGAAAAACCCATTGAAATGAAGGGGTGAATATTATACAATAACGTGTGGATTGAGATAAAATAAGCAAAAGGATAGTAAAGTTACAAAGTAGAAGAGACGGAGGAGACATATCATGGCAGAAAAAGTAATCAGAACTATCGGCGTATTGACCAGTGGTGGAGACGCACCGGGAATGAACGCTGCAATCCGTGCAGTTGTAAGAACCGCATTGGGAAAAGGACTGAAGGTAAGAGGAATCAGAAGAGGTTATTCAGGACTTCTTAACGAGGAAATTATTGATTTAAGTGCCAGAGATGTATCAGACACGATCCAGAGAGGTGGAACGATTCTTCTGACAGCCCGTTGCGAGGAAATGCGTACACCAGAAGGACAGCAGAAAGCAGCAGCAATCTGTAAGAAATATGGAATTGACGGTCTGGTAGTTATCGGAGGAGACGGTTCCTTCAAGGGAGCACAGAAATTATCTGATTTTGGAGTAAATACAATCGGACTTCCGGGAACGATCGATCTTGATATCGCATGTACAGAATACACAATCGGATTCGATACAGCGGTTAATACAGCGATGGAAGCAATTGACAAAGTACGTGATACATCTACATCACATGAAAGATGTAGTGTTATCGAAGTTATGGGACGTGATGCGGGATACCTTGCACTGTGGTGCGGTATTGCCAATGGAGCAGAGAAGATTCTTCTTCCTGAGGAACATGACTACGATGAAGCAAAGATCATTGCAGACATCAAAGAAAGCAGAAAACGCGGTAAAAAGCATTACATTATCATCAATGCCGAAGGTATCGGTGATTCTATGAATATGGCAAAGAGAATCGAAAAAGAGACGGGTATGGAGACACGTGCTACTATTCTTGGTCATATGCAGCGTGGAGGAAGCCCGACAGCAAAAGACAGAGTTTATGCATCTATCATGGGATCTCTTGCTGTAGATCTTCTTCTTGAAGGAAAGACAAACCGTGTAGTAGGATACAAACATGGCGAGTATATTGACTTCGATATCAACGAAGCACTGGCAATGCAGAAAGGAATTCCGGAGTACCAGTACGATATCGCAAAACAGCTTGCCATCTAATAACAGACAGATTGGATGACGTGTATGACACAGGATGTATTATTGACGATTTCCGGACTGCATGATATGGCATTTGCAGATCCGGAAGAAAATGAAGAGAATGAGCCGATCGAAGTGATCACTCCGGCGAGCTATTACTGGAAGAACGGAAAGCATTATATTCTTTATGATGAAGTAATGGAAGGGATTCCGGGGGTGGTTAAGAATAAGATCAAGATCACCGGTGAAGATTCGATGGAGATCATGAAGAGCGGAATTACGAATGCACATATGGTATTTGAGAAGAATCAGATGAATGTCACATATTATGATACACCGTATGGGCAGCTTCATGTTGGAATTCATACACGGAAGCTGGATGTGAATGTGGATGATGAGCGAATTGATATTGCTGTGGAGTACGGGCTTGATGTGAATCATGAAGCGACGGCAGACTGCCGGATCGCAATGAGCATAAGACCGAAAGCACAGGCAGAGGAAGCAATTTCAGGAAAATAAACAAAAAGGGTAAATGATTCAATCGGCTCAGAATCATTTACCCTTTTTATTGTTACTTGTTCCGCAGTCTTGCCCAGAATCCTTTTTTCTTAGGTGGAGCCTCAAGAGAACCTCTGACTCCTTTTACTGCAGTGATGTAAATACCGCTTACGGTTGCTTTTACTTCTTTTTTGACTGGAATAAGATCATAGATGCTTGCATCACACATCAGAGTCATAATCTTTGGTCCGACTTTTGCCTTGACAACCGGTACCTTTGAACGACGAAGATACTTAGGTGTATTCTCAAGAACAACTGATGGGAAACCGGCATCTTTAAGCTTCATCTTGCCTTTGTCGATAATCAGGATGTTGACCTGCTGTGCAGCAGCTGCAATCATCTCTTCCTGTTCTGCCTGCTTTTTCTGCGCTTTCTTACCGAGGAAATACAGAACAACCAGGGCGATAAGCAGTACGGCAAGAATTACCAGTAATACGATCGTTATCTTACTCACGGGTTTTCCTCCTCAAATCATATTTACACATAGCTTATTGTAGCATTGTTTGTAGACAAGTGCAAGTAATTTGAAGTTTTTAGCGGCTTTTTGAAAGTAATGGAAAATCTGAAATAAATGTGAATTTTGGGAAATCCCTTTTCAATGACAGATTATGTGTTATAATCATATGTAGCGCTCTGATGTGGGTGATTCAGACAGTCAGAGAGAATGAAGATATAAGAGGTGTAAAAGAAAATGAAAAAGAAATTAACAGTACTGGCAGCAGGTATCTGTGCATTGTCATTACTTCTTACCGGATGCTCCAGTGAGATTTCCAATGATTATGTTACAATTACAAAATATAAAGGTGTGGAGATTGATAAAGTAGATGCGGATGCGGTATCGGATAATGATGTAGAAGCACAGATCAACAGTGTACTTCAGTCTAAATCAACTACAACAGAAGTTACAGACCGTGCAGCACAAACCGGAGATACGGTAACGATCGACTACGAAGGAAAGAAAGATGGTGTGGCATTTGATGGTGGAACAGCGACAGATGCACAGCTTACATTAGGAAGTGGTCAGTTTATTGACGGATTTGAGGATGGCGTTGTCGGACACAATATTGGCGATACTTTTGATCTGAATCTGACTTTCCCGGAGAACTATGGAAATGAAGATCTTGCAGGTCAGGCAGTTGTATTTACCGTTACACTGAAGGGAATCAGCCAGACCGATCTACCGGAACTTACCGATGAATTTGTACAGAGTGTTTCTGATACTTCCAAGACGGTGGAAGAGTACAAAAAGGAAATTAAAAAATCTCTGAAAAAAAACAGCAAAGAAAACCAGCAGAATACAATCAAGGAAAATGCATGGAAAGCAGTACTTGAGAACACAACTGTGAACAAGTATCCGAAGAAGGATCTGAAGAATATGATCAGTTCGATCAAGACACAGTATAAGAATATGGCATCTTATTATAACGTTGATTTTGCAGATTTCCTTAAACAGTATATGAATATGGATGAGGAAACTTTTAATTCAAAGGCAACTCAGGCTGCAAAGGATCAGGTAAAGGCCAACCTTGCGGCAGATCTGATCATTGAGAAAGCAAAGATCAATGTGTCAGATAAGACGCTTGAGAAGAAGTATAAGGAGTACGCAAAGGCTTACGGATACGAAGATGTAGATGCACTCAAAAAAGCACTGGAAGATGCCGGAAACCTTGAGAATCTGGAGAAGACAGCAAGACTGGATATCGTAGAAGACTGGGTAGCAGACAACTGCAAGCAGGTGAAAAGTACTTCATCTGACAGTAGTGAAAGCGGTTCAAACAGTACAGGAAGTACCGGCAGCACAGAAAGTACAAAATAGATATAAGCAAACATTCAAAAGGCGGAGAATAAAATCTCCGTCTTTTTTCTTCCTGAAGGGAATGGTATGATATAGAAAGTAATTGTTTTTACAAAATGAAATATACTACAGGAGGACAAGATGAAAGCAGTACTTTTTGATATGGATGGCATCCTGATCGATACAGAGAAATATCTGACAGTATACAAACAAAAGGCAATGCGGGAGGCGGGATACCGGTTGGATCTGGAAACGGCATACAAATTCCGCAGCTGTGCATCCGTATTTGCAAGAGAGCAGATGAAGGGAATTTTTGGAGAGAATTTCCCATACGATGAGCTCAGACGGCGCAGACAGGAGCTGATGAGTGATCATATTGCGCGTTTCGGAATTGAGAAGAAACCGTATGTGGAAGAGACGATCAAGGAGCTGAAAAGACGTGGTTATCAGACGGCAGTCGTGACGGCTACAGCGGAAGACAGGGCTGTGCGTTATCTGGAAATGGTCGGATTTAAAGAGCTGTTTGATGAGATCATCAGTGCATCTATGGTGAAATTGGGAAAACCGAGACCGGATGTGTATCTCTATGCCTGTGAGAAGATCGGGCGGAAGCCTGAAGAGTGCATGGCGGTCGAAGATTCACCGAACGGGGTAAATGCGGCTTACCAGGCGGGTTGCCATGTGACGATGGTTCCGGATCTGACACCTGCAGACGAAGAGGTCAAAAAGATGGCAGATCATGTCGTTCCAGACCTGCGAGGACTTCTGGAATATCTGAAATAACCCCTGAAAATGAGGAGAGCCGATATCCGGTTTCCCGAATATCGGCGTTTATGAAAAAGAAAAATTTTGTTATGTGAAAAGGTTTATTTCCTTTTGACAATTATTAGTATACTCGTATCTTGTGAAAAAAGTGTGTTTATAATTTGAAAGAATTATGAACGTTTGTGAACATATTATGCATATATTCTGAAGGGATCGCAGACAGCAGAGTCTGCAGCCCGACAAAAGGGATTTAATCTGTTCCGGGAAGCATCGACCGGACGAAAAGCGAAAACAATTCCCGCATACATGGAGAAGTAAAAAACATGGATTCCGGATGCCACTGAACGCCAAGTGCAAAAGGCTGTCCTTCGATTTCAATTGCCTCAACTGTGCCATCAGAAGTGTGTGCACATGCATGGACATTTTTTCCGAGCAGATGAACGGACTGATGGTGGAAACTATTGGTATACAGAGTGTCTCCGGTCAGTTCATGAAGATGGCTGTCTTTGGCGATGAAAATCTGGTGCCACATATCGCTGTGGTTCTGTGAGGTCTGCATATGCAGAAAAGGATCTCCGGGCTGACAGGAAAGATCCTGATAGATACTTCCGCCACAGGCGGCGTTGAGCACCTGCATACCCCGGCAGATGCCGATTACCGGAAGATGACGTTTTAAGATTTCCTCTGCAAAATGAATCTGGAAAAGATCTACAGAAAGATTGGTCTGTCCTACACCTGGAAGTGGATCTTCATTGAAGAGAAACGGTGTAAAATCACCTCCTCCGGGGAGCAGAAATCCATCGCATATGTCAAGATAAGAATTGATCGGGAAGTCCTGAGGAAGAATCGGTATCAGTAGGGGGATTCCTCCGGAAATGCGGACTGCCCGCACATAGGTATCGGTTACAAACTGGTTTTTGCCGTCGAAGCCACAGCATAAGATTCCAACAACTGGTTTCATATTTACAATCCTCCTCTTTATCAGATAAATCAGTTGTTACAAAATATGTGGAGTCTGTATGAAATATGTATTATAATAGAAAAAGCAACATGCCAGATGGCAGGAAAGGAGTTCCTATGAAACTGGTTATTCCGGAATATAAAACATTAGAACTTGATACGATATTTTTAGATATGAACGGGACGATCGCTGTGGACGGCGTGATCCCGCCGAGTGTGAAGGAACGTCTTATCGCACTTTCAGAGCAGTTCCGAATTTATGTACTGACTGCAGATACGCATGGAAATGCGAAAGCGCAGTGCGAAGGGCTTCCGGTGATCCTGGAGACATTTCCGACAGGTAATGCAAAGGAGTATAAAAGGGAATTGGTAAAAGCAACCGGTGCAAAACGCTGTGTGGCAATCGGTAATGGCAGAAACGATGAGTGGATGCTGAAAGAGGCGGCGCTTTCCATCGCTGTTATGGACCGGGAAGGGGTCTATGGGAAATTATTGAAAAATGCGGATCTCTGTGTCAGATCTATGCAGGATGGACTGGATCTTCTGCTCTATCCAGGTCGGATCATTGCAGGACTCCGTGGATAATATTTGCAGAAGAATACGTAAGAGTATGTGGAAGGAGAAAAGATGCGTCAGGCTATAGTGACATTGAAAAAGGGTGAGGGACGTCTGCTGAAATCAGGCGGCGTCTGGATATTCGATAATGAAATTGATTCGATTATGGGAGAATTTGAGAATGGTGATATTGTGATCGTCCATGATTTTGACGGGTACGGAATGGGAAGAGGATTTATCAATATGAATTCTAAGATCCGGATCCGTATGATGACAAGAAAGCAGGATCAGGAGATCGATCATGCATTTCTGGAAATGCGGGTGAGAGATGCGTGGGAATACCGGAAAAAGACAGTAGATACATCAAGCTGCCGTGTGATTTTCGGGGAAGCGGATTTTCTTCCCGGACTGGTGATTGATAAATTCTCGGATGTGTTGGTTGTAGAGTCTCTTGCACTCGGAATTGACCGGATGAAAGAAGAAATCGTGGACATTCTGAAAGCGGTACTTTCAGAAGATGGAATTACGATCCGTGGCGTGTATGAACGAAGCGATGCAAAGGTTCGTCAGAATGAAGGCATGGAGAGAGTCAAAGGCTTTATCGGTGAAGAATTTGATACCAAAGTTGAGATTGTGGAAAATGGTGTCAGATATATGGTTGATGTCAAAGACGGACAGAAGACAGGATTTTTCCTGGATCAGAAATACAATCGTCTGGCAATCCAGAGACTTTGCAAGGATGCAGAGGTGCTGGACTGCTTCACGCACACAGGCTCTTTTGCGCTGAATGCAGGGATTGCAGGGGCAAAGCATGTGACAGGTGTAGATGCTTCAGAACTTGGCATAGAACAGGCAAGAGAGAACGCAAGACTCAATGGATTAGAGGATAGAGTTGAATTTGTCTGTGCAGATGTATTTGACCTGCTTCCAAAGCTGGAAGAAGAAGGAAAGCAGTATGATGTGGTAATCTTGGATCCACCTGCATTTACCAAATCCCGTAAGACGATCAAGAATGCGACAAAGGGATATCGTGAGATCAATATGCGCGGAATGAAGCTGGTAAAACCAGGCGGATATCTAGCAACCTGTTCCTGCTCGCATTTTATGGATTATGAGCTTTTTACGAAGACGATCCACCAGGCAGCGCAGAATGTGCATAAGAGGATCAGACAGGTAGAATACCGGACACAGGCACCGGATCATCCGATTCTGTGGTCTGCAGAAGAATCGTATTATCTTAAATTCTATGTGTTCCAGATCGTGGATGAAAAATAAAGTGTTGTAGTAGATAAAAAAGGTATCGAAAATCAAACATAAATGATTTTCGATACTTTTTTTAATAGTGTACATATTTCAGATTTGATATTTTATTCAAACTGCGCAGCCGATAATGCAACATAATCTGCAGCATTTTTATAAATTGACTGGATCTCTTCCTCGGTAAGAGGTCTTTTTACTTTTGCCGGGCTTCCCATGGCAAGCATTCCGTCCGGGATGACCGTGTTCTGAGTGACAAGACTTCCTGCACCGATCAGACAATGCTTTCCAATCTTTGCACCGTTTAAAATCGTACTTCCCATCCCGATTAGAGACGCGTCACCAATTGTACAGCCGTGGATTACACAGTTGTGACCAACAGTGACATCATCACCGATAACGGTCGGAAAACCGTAATCTACATGGACGGTACTGTTATCCTGGATATTACTTCGCTTGCCAATCGTGATAGACGATTCATCACCGCGGACAACGGCATAATAGAACACACTTGAGTCTGCACCGATGGTGACATCACCTAGGATGACGGACTGACTGGCAATGTGCGCCTGTGATGAAATATTTAAAGAAGACATTACAGCAGATTCCTTTCTCGTTGTAAGATTATTTTTTGGCTTCAACAGCTTTGACCGGGTTTTTTGTGGTTGCTTTTGTATCCTGTTCCGCTTCCGGCTGATAACCGTTGATATTATATTTCTGCTCGTAATAATCAAAGGTGGATACATAATTGTTGTCTTTCAATTTCCGTACACTCTTAGTGTATTCGTGCATATCGAAATTGGAAGAATCCAGTTCCAGGATTGCAACGGCAATGTTAGAACAGTGGGCTGCAATACGATCATAGTTGGTGAGCAGATCGTTAAATGCAAATCCGGTGTTCAGATCACACTGCCCGTTACGGAGCCTTTTAATATGACGCATTTTCAAATCGTTGCATAAAATACCGATCAGTTCGCGAAGCGGTTCTACTTTGGCAGCATTTACAAGGTCTTCATCTACAAATGAATTGATCGTGAGATCAAGGAGCTCTTTTAATGCGGATTCAAGAACATGAAGCTCGTATTTGGCTGCATCTGAAAAAATACGTGATTTTTCATGAAGTTCCTGTGCAACACGGGAAATATTGACTGCATGGTCACCCAGACGTTCAAAATCACTGATCGTATGAAGGAACTTGGCGGTCTGTTTGGACTGTTCCGGTGTCAGGTCATGCATATTGAGCTGCATCAGATAGGTTCCCAGTTTATCTTCGTATTTGTCGATCAGATTTTCCTTTTCCTGAATTTTGTTGAACTTATTATCTGAAAAATCTTTCAGCAGTGCAAGGGCGCGACGGATATTTTTGTATGCTTTCTTTGCCATTCCGTTGACTGCAAGCTGGCTCTGTGTGATTGCCAGTGGCGGATAATTGAGGAAACGTTCCTCAAGAAGATCGAAATCTGCCTGCTCTTCGTTGTCTTCATCGGTATCTTTAATAAGGAAGAAGACAAGCTTTTCAATCTTGCCGATAAATGGAGCAAGAACAAGGATCGTCAGAAGCCGGAATACCGTATTCAAAAGTGCCACACGGAAAGGCGACATAATTTCACCCATAAATGGGAAATGCACGATGGCATTTGCAGAATAGAATACGATGGACCAGAAAATCATACCAAATAAATCGTTCAGCAGATAGATCAGAGCAGTACGCTTTCCGTTCTTGTTCGTTCCGATTGAGGAAAGAAGAACCGGACATGCGGCACCAACGCCGATACCCATTGTGATCGGAAGTGCAGCTGCAAAGGTGATCGATCCGGTAATGGACAGTGCCTGGAGGATACCTACAGAAGCAGAAGCGCTCTGTAAAACTGCTGTAAATACGATCCCGACAAGGATTCCCATAAATGGATTCGTGAACATGGTCAGAAGTCTGACGAAATGCGGATTCTCTTTCAGAGGAGAGACGGCACCGCTCATGGTCTGCATCCCGATCATCAGGATCGCAAAGCCAAGCATGATGTCACCAATATCAGAATACGGTTTTTTCTTGATGAATGTACGGAAAATAATTCCGATGATTGCTACGATTGCAGAAATTGTAGCGGTTGATAAAAGCTGCGCGATTCCGCTGGAACCATCAATGTAGGAGAGACATAAGATCCATCCGGTGATACTGGTTCCGATGTTGGCACCCATGATGATACCAATTGCCTGTGCGACCTTCATCATACCAGAGTTTACAAATCCGACTACCATAACTGTCGTTGCAGAGGATGACTGAATGATAGCGGTTACGACAGTACCCAGCAGAAGTCCTTTCAGAGGAGTGTTGGTCAGCCTGTATAAAATCAGTTCAAGCTTATTGCCGGCAACTTTTTTCAGACTGTCGCCCATCAGTGACATACCGTATAAAAACAGGGCTACCCCACTGAGTAATGACAAAACCATTGTAATTCCCATAATTTTGTTTTCCTTTTCTTTAAGCATTAGTTTACATTTTGTCGCAAAAAAAATATCGTACAGCTACTTTAAATATGAAAAGTCTGCATGCAGATCACACAAAGTGACGCTATACGACACCCTTATTATATAACAAGAAAGTTTCCATAGGTAGACTGAAACGATATTTTTTTACACTTTTTTTACAAGGATTTAACTTTTTCTATACATTCGGTAGCAAAAAGAGCCGCATTTTCAAGGTCTGTGCGTGTCGGATGAATCATTGCTTCGTCAAAATTCTGTAATTGCCGGCGGATTTGCTGGCAATCGCAATCTTCTGGTGTATTCAGCAAGGATTCATATTTTTGACGGACAGCAAGTGGCATTTTCCCTTGGCAGATAAAAGAACCAAGATAACGATTGTCGTCTTCAAGCCAGATCCGGACACTGGATGCGATCTTTTTGTAGTATTCCAGGCTGTTTCCGGCACCGCAGGTTCCAAAGAGAGCAACGGATTTGTACGACAGACCGGAAAGGAAGTTGCCGATCTCGAGGCTGCAGGTTCCGCGGTGAACACAGAAACCGACAAAATAAATTTTGGCCTCTGGGAAATCGGTACGTTCATGAAGATTTATCAGATCTTTGGACATCCCCGGAAGAGATGCAAAAATTTCTGTTGCTATTTTTTTTGTATTTCCTGTCTCACTCTCATAGACAACAAGATAATCTAACATATAATATTTCCTCCTGTTATTTAGTGGTATGTATAAGGAGAACCGCAGAAGAATCCACCGCCGCCACAGCAGAGATTGCACATGAGGTTGGCAATGCAGAGCTTCACGCAGAAATCATTGTTGATCGTTGGTGTACCGCCATACATTGTCTGTTGTGTACGATACCAGCTTCCACCATTTTCAAGACGGCTGACAAGAGACTGATATTGATAGTTGGACGGCTCCAGACGAAGAGCTTCTTTGGCGTGCTCCAGGGCGAGGACATTATTGCCCATGCCGGAATTGGCGATAGAGCTGTAATAGTACCATCTGGCAGAACGGTCTTTGATTCCTGAAAGGACATTTAAAGCTTCTTTATAATGACCACTGTTCAGATAATTGGCGGCGGCACGCAGATGAATATCTTCTTCTGTCTCGGTTGTCTGCTGATTCTGATTGGTATACTGACCGTAGAAACCGCCGAATGGACCAAAACCGCCAAAACCTTCGTATCCGCTTCCAGCATCGCCATAACCTCCGGAGCCTGTTCCGGTATATCCGGAAGCACTCATTTCTTTTTCTTTTATAATCTGCTGGTAAGCCTGTTGGATTTCTTTGAATTTGGCTTCTGCCTGATCTTTATTTGGATTGTTGATATTGGCATCCGGATGATAAATACGGCTTAATTTGCGGTAGGCTTTCTTGATATCCTCGTCGGAAGCATCCCGTGAAACGCCGAGTATTGAGTAAGGATCCTGCATAATTGATTATTCTCCTGATCGTTAGCTTTTTTTGATAAAAGTAGTCTGGCATTTTGGACAGCGGATCTCAATTTTACCTTTTCCCTTTGGGACACGGATCTTCTGTTTGCAGTTTGGACACTTGTAAATGTGGTGTGTCTTGCGCTGCGCTGCCATATACTTCTGTTTTGCAAAAAATCCACGGATCTTTGAAGTGTGCTGGAGAAATTTCTGGTTTTCCAGTGCACGCTTGTAGGTCTGACGTGAAAACATGCGATAGTAAGAGTATATCACGAATGCCCACCCAATTACATAAAAAATACGAAAATGGAAGATGCTTGTGATCAGCATCAGAATTACGCCGCTCCATAAGAGAAATTTGCCGAAGGTATCTACTCCGTACCTTCCATACATAAAACGCATCAGTTTTTCTTTCATAATGTTCACCCAATCTTTTTTATTTATAGAATATGATACTATACGATGGTTTACATTGTACGCCTGCACACACAAAAATCAATAAACTCTCTATTAAAAAACTCTAAAAAGTATGTTATACTGCTGATATCGTGAAAATATGGAAGAAAATAGGACTTCTGAGATTGCATGGCAATGGAGCAATCTGGGAACATCATATATAAAAAGCAGAGGAGGAAATTATGGGACGGAAAGGACATGGTCGGTATGGAAAGCATTCCAGGCGTGACCGGCGCAAGAAAAAAGGTGGAATCATCAGTACGGTCATTTTGATCGTTGCAATCTGTGTGTTTGCATTTTCTGCCTTTCAGCTGTATAAAATCTTTAACGGATATCACAAAGGGGAAAGTGAGTATGATGATCTGGTAAAGCTTGCGGTTACGGAAGATAAGGGGGAACAGGAGAACGGGACGGACGATCAGGATGGAAGCAGATTTTCCGTGGATTTTGATGCACTCAGACAGATCAATCCGGATGTGGTTGCATGGATCCGTTTTGATGAACCGGCGGTGATCAATTATCCGGTTGTGCAAGGAAGTGATAATTCAGAATATCTGAGTAAGACATTCAAAGGATATGACAATACCGTAGGAACGATTTTTGTAAATGCTTATAATCATGCGGATTTTAATGACAGAAACACGATCATTTACGGACATTATATGTATAATGGAACGATGTTTAATGAGCTGGAGCAGTATCACGAAAAAAGTTTCTGGGAAAAATACCCTTCCTTCTATATTTATACACCGGATGGCAATGTGGCTACTTATCAGATTTATTCTGTTGGAGTGGTAAAAGATACTTCCGAAGGCTATACATATCAGTTCGCAGATGATGCGGCGTTTGCATCCTTCCTTGAAGCAACGAAGGCGTCTTCTTTGTATGATACAGGTGTGGAAGTGGGAAATGATTCGCAGATCGTGACGTTGTCCACCTGTACACGGGAGGGAAATGATGACAGAACGATCGTACACGGTGTCAGGGTAAATGTACAGCCGGCAGGAGAATAAAAGAGGAGTAAAGCGATGGCAGCAGAAGCAAAATTTGAAGTCGGAGATGTGATCCGGATGAAAAAACCGCATCCGTGCGGAAGCTCAGAGTGGGAGATCCTGAGAGTAGGGGCGGATTTTCGTCTGAAATGTCAGGGATGCGGACACCAGGTAATGGTACCGCGCAGACTGGTTGAAAAAAATACAAAAGAAATAAGAAAAAAGGCTTGAAACAAAGCCTGAATTATGATATCATACCAACTTGTGATATATTATTTATCCTTGTTCCCGGCGGATCCGGGAGCCAAAAGACCATAAGGAGGTGCAGGACATGAGCAAATATGAATTAGCAGTTGTTGTCAGCGCAAAACTCGAAGACGACGCCAGAGCAGAAGTAATCGAAAAGGTGAAAGCACTTGTTACACGTTTCGGTGGTAACATTACTGACGTTGACGAATGGGGAAAGAAGAGATTAGCTTACGAAATCCAGAAGATGAAAGAAGCTTACTACTACTTCATTCACTTTGAATCTGAAACAACAACACCAGGCGAAATCGAAGAAAGAATTCGTATCATGGATGGTGTAATCAGATATTTATGCGTGAAACAGGAAGCTTAGAAAGAGGCAACGTATGAATAAAGTAGTTTTAATGGGACGTCTGACAAGAGATCCTGAAGTGAGATATTCACAAGGTGAGAACGCTCTCGCTATTGCAAGATATACATTAGCTGTAGACCGCAGATTCAAGCGTGACGGAGAACAGACCGCAGATTTTATTAACTGTGTTGTGTTCGGAAAGAGTGCTGAATTTACAGAACGTTATTTCCGTCAGGGAATGCGCGTAGTGGTTTGCGGAAGAATCCAGACCGGAAGCTATACCAACAGGGATGGTGTAAAGGTCTATACAACAGAAGTTGTTGTTGAGGAACAGGAATTCGCAGAAAGTAAGAATGCTAGCAGTGCTAATACACAGTCTTATCAGGCAGCCCCGGCACCGGCGCCAAGCGCCGATGCAGGTGACGGTTTCATGAACATTCCAGACGGAATTGATGAGGAGTTACCGTTTAATTAAGGTTGAAAGGAGATGTGTACAATGGCATTCGAAAAAGGAAACAGACCGGATTCTCCAATGAAGAGAAGAGGCGGACGCAGAAGAAAAAAAGTTTGTGTATTCTGTGGTAAAGAAAACAACGAAATCGATTACAAAGATACAGCAAAATTAAAGAAATATGTTTCTGAGAGAGGAAAAATCCTTCCGAGAAGAATCACAGGAAACTGTGCAAAACATCAGAGAGCTCTTACAGTAGCAATCAAGAGAGCAAGACATATCGCTTTAATGCCATACGTTCAGGATTAATCGAATATGATCAGAACAGGATTTCCATTTTGGAAGTCCTGTTTTTTTACTGTTTTTCTGTCTGGCAGACGATTGAAAAAGGAGTCATTTGGGGTTAGAATAAGAAAGAGAAAGTTTTGAAATCTAAAAAAGAATTGGAGAATCAATTATGAAAAAACCAGTTTTAGTAATTATGGCAGCAGGAATGGGAAGCCGTTATGGCGGACTTAAACAGATCGATCCAGTTGATAAAGAGGGACACATCATTATGGATTTTTCCCTGTTTGATGCAAAAAGAGCCGGATTTGGGAAGGTTATTTTTATTATAAAGAAAGAAAATGAAGACAGTTTCAGAGAAGCAGTAGGAAACCGTATGGCAAAATATATGGAGGTTTCTTATGTATTTCAGGATATCAACAACATTCCGGAAGGTTTTGAAGTTCCGGAAGGCAGAGTGAAACCGTGGGGAACCGGACATGCAGTCCTCAGCTGCATTGATGAGATCGACGGGCCATTTGCTGTTATCAATGCAGATGATTATTATGGAAAACATGCGTTTGAAGCAATTTATAATTATCTGTCTGAGCATGAGGATGATGATAAGTATCGTTATGCGATGGTCGGATATCTTCTGAAGAATACAGTAACAGACAATGGTCATGTGGCAAGAGGAATCTGTACGACCAATGAAGAAGGGGAACTGGTAAATATTACCGAAAGAACCCGCATTGAGAAGCGTGACGGTAAGATTGCATTTACTGAAAATGATGGAGAAACCTGGGAAAATTTACCAGAGGATACACTGGTTTCCATGAATATGTGGGGATTTACGAGAAGCATACTGGACGAGCTGAAAGCAGAATTTCCACAGTTCCTGAAGAAAGGACTTACTGAAAATCCGATGAAGTGTGAATATTTCCTGCCGGCAGTCGTAAGCAATCTTCTGGAGGCAGACCGCGCAACAGCAGCGGTTCTTCCGTCGGCAGATAAATGGTACGGCGTAACTTATAAAGAAGACAAACCGGTTGTCGTAGAAGCGATCCGCAATCTGAAAAAAGAAGGTCTTTATCCGGAAAATCTCTGGGAAGAGTAGGAATGTGTTGAAATTTAGTAAATAGTTCATTTGATTTACTAAAAAATATAAATAATTTAGTAAAAACACTTCCATATAGGCAGGATGTGTGCTATAGTGTGTAAAGAAAAGTAAATGATTCTAATTTCAGGAGGAAAAAATCATGGCAATTTTAGTAACAGGCGGAGCCGGATTTATCGGCAGTCACACATGTGTAGAGATGCTGAATGCAGGATATGAAGTTATTGTAGTAGATAATCTTTGCAATGCTTCTGAAGAAGCAATCAGACGTGTAGAGAAGATCACCGGCAAGAACGTTACATTTTATAAAGCAGATATCAGAGATAAAGAAGCACTGGATCAGATTTTTGACAAAGAAAGTGTAGAATGTGTCATTCATTTCGCAGGACTTAAAGCAGTCGGAGAATCTGTTGCAAAGCCACTTGAAT
The DNA here is from genome assembly GCF_027686195.1 of Coprococcus sp. AF102-57. NCBI lineage: Bacteria > Bacillati > Bacillota > Clostridia > Lachnospirales > Lachnospiraceae > Coprococcus > Coprococcus sp. AF102-57. The sequence goes on from NZ_JAQCSY010000005.1 coordinate 27,821, forward strand.
ATTATCAGAACAATATTGCAGGTACACTTACACTTTGTGATGTTATGCGTAACCACAATGTGAAGAACATCATCTTCAGTTCTTCAGCAACGGTATATGGTGATCCGGCATTTATCCCGATTACAGAAGAATGCCCGAAGGGAACCTGTACGAATCCTTATGGATGGACAAAATGGATGCTTGAGCAGATCCTGACAGACCTGCATAAGGCAGATCCGGAGTGGAATGTTGTCCTTCTTCGTTACTTCAATCCGATCGGCGCACATGAGAGCGGACTGATGGGAGAAGATCCGAAGGGTATCCCGAACAACCTGCTTCCATATATTGCACAGGTTGCAATCGGTAAGCTGGAATGCCTGGGGGTATTTGGTGATGATTATGATACACCGGACGGAACAGGTGTGAGAGACTACATCCATGTGGTTGACCTTGCAATTGGACACGTAAAGGCGCTGAAGAAGATCCAGGAAAAATCAGGCGTAAGCATTTATAATCTTGGAACCGGAGTGGGATATTCAGTACTGGATGTATTGCATGCATTTGAAAAAGCATGTGGAAAAGAGATCCCTTACCAGATCAAGCCAAGAAGAGCCGGAGATATCGCAACATGCTACTGTAATGCAGAAAAAGCAAAGAACGAGCTCGGATGGGTTGCAGAACGCGGAATCGACAAGATGTGTGAGGATTCATGGAGATGGCAGACAATGAATCCGAATGGATACGAAGCTTAATAAAAGAAAGAAAAATGTGTCAGGGTGTACGTTCCCTGGCACATTTTTTAGTTCCCTAATATCCGGAAAGGTGATATAATACAAATATCTATAGGTTTTAAGAGGGCTGAAAGATGAAAAAGGATATAAAGTTAAAGGGACAACTGAAATTGTATATGCAATGGCCGGGAATTATGATTCTTTTCCTTATCCTGATGAATATCTGGATCTTCAGGATGGATCGAAAGGCCGGGCTGCTTATGAGTGCGTTTGTGCTGGTTTATGCAGTCGTCATTGGCATTATGTATTTTTACAACAAGTCTCTGATTCTGGCAGACATGGTAGAGTTTGCAGCGCAGTACGGGATTGTCCAGAATACACTTCTGAAGGAACTTTCGATTCCGTATGCGATTTTACTGGATGATGGAAAAATCATCTGGACGAACACACAGTTCCGGGAAGTCCTTGGGACGACTATCCGGAAGGATACCTATCTGAGTAAATATATTCCGGAGTTGAACCGGGGCGTATTTCCAAAGGAAGAGAATGAATCGGTAAGCCTGGAATTCAATTATCTTGACAGAGATTATCAGGCTGAGATCCAGTGCGTATCGGTCGAAGGTTTCAGTGAGACAGAGCAGCTTCTGGAGATACCGGAGGAAAAGGAATATTTTATTGCGATACATCTTCAGGATGTGACAGAGCTGAACCGGTATATCCGGGCGAATGAAGAGCAGCGGCTGGTGGCCGGACTGGTTTATATTGATAACTACGAAGAGGTCATGGAAAGTGTCGAGGAAGTAAGGCAGTCTCTTCTGGTGGCATTGATCGACCGTAAGATCAACCAGTATATTGCGGATTTTTCCGGTATTGTGAAGAAGCTTGAGAAAGACAAATATTTTGTTGTGATTAAAAAAGAAAGCTTCAATCGAATGGAAAAAGACCGTTTTTCTTTACTTGATGAGGTAAAAGGAGTCAGTATCGGCAATCAGATTCCGGTTACACTAAGTATTGGGCTTGGACTCAGTACAGATACCTATGCTGCAGGATATAATTATGCCCGTATAGCGATCGATCTTGCACTTGCAAGAGGCGGAGATCAGGTAGTTGTGAAGAATAACAAGGGAATCAGCTATTATGGCGGAAAGCGTGAGCAGACTGCTAAGAATACCCGAGTAAAAGCAAGAGTAAAAGCAGAAGCACTCCGGGAGTTTATCACCGGAAAAGAGCGTGTGATCGTAATGGGACATAAGATGGCAGATGTGGATTCATTTGGTGCGGCAATCGGTATTTACCGGGCAGCAAGTGCGATGAAAAAGAAAGTCAATATTGTCCTGAACGATATTTCTGTGACACTCAGACCGCTTTATGAAGCATTTACTGATGATCCGAAGTATCCGGATGATCTGTTTGTGACTTCCCATGAGGCGGAGGAACTGGCAGATGACAATACAATGGTAGTTGTTGTTGATACCAATAAGCCAAAGATGACAGAATGTGAACGCCTGCTTCGTCTGACGAAGACGATTGCAGTTCTGGATCACCACAGACAGAGCGATGAAGTGATTGAGAATGCGGTTCTGTCGTATATTGAGCCATATGCTTCCTCGGCGTGTGAGATGGTAGCAGAGGTTCTTCAGTATATCGGCGATGATCTGCGTTTGAATTCCATGGAAGCGAACAGTATGTATGCAGGTATTCTGGTTGATACCAACAATTTCATGTCCAGAACAGGAGTCCGGACCTTTGAGGCAGCTGCGTACCTGAGAAGATGTGGCGCAGATGTTACTTATGTAAGAAAACTCCTCCGTGATGATATGGCATCTTACCGGGCAAAAGCTGCAGTAATCAGCAGTGCTGAGGTATATCGGGATGTATTTGCGATCGCACGAGGCGAACATCTGGGAATTGAAAGTCCCACTATTATCGGAGCACAGGCGTCAAATGAGCTTCTCAATATTGAGGAGATCAAGGCTTCTTTTGTACTGACTGAATATAATGGTAAGATTTACATCAGTGCACGTTCCATTGATGAGATCAATGTACAGATCATTATGGAGCGGCTCGGCGGAGGCGGTCATATCAACACTGCCGGTGCCCAGTTTCCATATTCCGATATGGAAAGAGCGATTGAAACTCTGAAAAAGACAATCGATATTATGATAGAAGAAGGAGATATTTAAGATGAAAGTTATTTTATTGGAAGATGTAAAATCCCTTGGGAAAAAAGGCGAGGTTGTAAATGTAAGTGACGGATATGCAAGAAACTTTATTTTCAAAAAAAACCTTGGACTGGAAGCAAATGGAAGGAATTTAAATGACTTAAAGCTTCAGAAACAGAATGAAGAAAAGGTTGCACAGGAGCATCTGGAAGCAGCGCAGGAGCTTGCAAAAAAATTAGAGGCAGCAAAAGTAGAACTCAAGATCAAGACCGGGGAAGGCGGAAGAACATTCGGTTCTGTGTCTTCAAAGGAAATTGCAATTGCAGTAAAAGAACAGCTTGGATATGATCTTGATAAGAAAAAGATCCAGATCAAAGAAGCGATCCGTACACCTGGAATGCATCTTGTACCGGTCAAACTTCACCAGAAAGTGACTGCTGAATTAAAAGTGCACGTTGGGGAAGCTTAGGAGGATCTGAGACATGGATGAAGCACTCATTAAGAGAGTACCGCCACACAGCATAGAGGCAGAGCAGTCTGTTGTTGGAGCGATACTGATGGACCGGGATGCGATTACAGTAGCTGCCGAGATCATTTGTGGAGATGACTTTTATCAAAAGGCATATGGTGTAATTTTCGATTCAGTGGTAGAACTTTTTAATGAGGGAAAACCCGTTGACCTGATTACACTGCAGAACCGTCTGCGTGAAAAAGCTGTTCCGGAAGAGATCAGTAGTCTTGAATTTGTCCGGGATCTGGTAACAGCAGTTCCAACCTCGGCAAATGTAAAGTATTATGCTGAGATCGTCTCTGAAAAAGCAACGTTGAGGCGTCTGATCAAGATGAATGAAGCGATTGCGGATGAATGTTATCAGGGGCAGGAGCCGCTGGAGGCGATCCTTGAAAGGACAGAGAAGCAGGTTTTTGAGCTGGTGCAGAACCGCGGAGGAAACGGTGAATACGTGCCGATCAAGCAGGTAGTGTTAAATGCCCTTGAGAAAATTGAGAAAGCATCTAAGAGTAAGGGAACTGTTACAGGAATTCCGACTGGATTTATTGACCTGGATTACAAGACATCCGGTTTGCAGCCCTCCGATCTGATCCTGGTCGCAGCCCGTCCTTCTATGGGTAAGACGGCGTTTGTACTGAACATTGCACAGCATGTGGCGTTTAAACAGAACCGTACAGTTGCCATATTCAGTCTGGAAATGTCAAAGGAACAGCTGGTAAACCGTCTGTTCTCGCTGGAATCCTATGTAGATGCACAGCTTTTAAGAACCGGTAATCTGAAGGATTCTGACTGGGAAAAGCTGATCGAAGGTGCCGGAACAATTGGAAGATCGAACCTGATCATTGATGATACACCGGGTATTTCGATTTCGGAAATGCGTTCCAAATGCAGAAAATATAAAATGGAACATAATCTTGATCTGATCATCATCGACTACCTGCAGTTGATGAGCGGAAGTGTTGGTGGACGTAATGAGTCCCGTCAACAGGAAATTTCCGATATTTCCCGTTCCTTAAAAGCGCTTGCCCGAGAATTAAGCGTGCCGGTCATTGCGCTGTCACAGCTGAGCCGTGCGGTTGAGCAGAGACCAGATCACAGACCGATGCTTTCTGATCTGCGTGAGTCCGGAGCAATCGAGCAGGATGCCGACGTGGTTATGTTCATTTATCGAGATGATTATTATAATAAGGATACGGAACATGTCAATGAGGCAGAGATCATTATTGCCAAACAGAGAAACGGTCCGATTGGAACCGTAACGCTTACATGGCTTCCGCAGTACACGAAATTTGCCAATTCAGAACGAAAAGTTGTGGATGGGGAATGAGAAATTATGAAATGAAAAAGACAGGGAACAGAATCAAAACTGTTCGCTGTCTTTTGACTTTTATGTGGTTTCGCCAAATAATTTCCGCAGGTAATGTCCGGCGCCAGATTTTGAAGCTTCTTTCCGGAGCGCCTGCTGCTGACGAAGTAAATGATCAAGCTTCCGGTAACGGTCTTCTTCCAGGCGTTCTTTTGCCTGTAAAAGAAAATCCATTTCCTTTGTTACTTTTTCAGATACGGATTTGCCGAGAGACCCCTCCAGGATCTGGTTGTTTTCCAAAAGAATTTTTCGGAGAGACTCTTCGAGCAGAGGCTGATAAACAGAAAGAGAAAGGTTGTCTGCTGTATAAACAGAAAGAGCCGGATCCTGGGGGTCAGCAACTTCGTTTATCGAAGCGGCAGCCTTTGGTGCATCCGATTTTCTGGCCTTCAGAAGTGCTTTTGTGCGAAGCATGTCCGGAAGGAGCTGTTTGATCTCCTTCAGGAGTAGTCCCTGTTCTTTGAGTTCTTTGATACAGCTAAAAAGCTGTATATCTTCTTCCGTATAGTGCCGATGTCCCATCTCAGTGCGTCCGATCGGAAGATCAAGCTCTTCCTCCCAGTAGCGAAGAACATGTGATTCTACGCCAACGTGTTTGGCAGCTTCTGAGATCATGTAATGAACGTCGCCCATACGATAACCCCCTTATTAAAATAAGTATGTGATATAGATTGAGTACAAGTCTATTGTAGCATAAGAAGAAGAGATGGAAAGAAAAATCGTTCGACAAATGTTGCAGAGGGAAGGATGTCAGATAGGATGATGCTTACTGGATCTGTATTTGGTTCAGACGTATACATAAAAAGAGACGATCTTCAGATGAAAACCGTCTCTTTCTTACTGTCTTATTCAATCTACGTGTTCTGATTACTCAGCGCTGATTGCTCCTGTAGGACATGCTGATTCGCAAGCGCCACAGTCAACACATGCAGAAGCATCGATCTGCATATGATCTGCACCCATAGAGATTGCTCCTACTGGACATTCGCTTTCGCAAGCTCCGCAGCTTACACATTCGTCTGAAATTACGTGTGCCATGATATGTATCCTCCTTATTATTATGAAAAAGTTAAAATCGATATGCCTTTCGCATAACTTTATTCTAATACAGAACTTGAAAATATACAAGAGGAATTTATGCTTAAAAATAGATACAATTGAGTTAGAAATGTCAAACTAATAGCGCGAAATGGGCATTTCTTTGGTTAGAAATATAAAACCAAGAGGTTAGTAATATAAAACTTACAAATGAAAACAAAAAGAATTTATGAAATCTTAAGAAATTTTTCTACCTTTCCCGGGCGATTTGGTGTATAGTGGGTACTGTACCATTTTATAACCAATAATGAAACTGATTTTAAGATAGAGAAAGTGGAGTGGATTTATGAAAAAACGGTGGAGTATACTTTCGGCTGTACTTTGTGTGACACTTTTGACTGGTGGATGTGGAACTGGAAGCAAGAATGATGCAGGTACAGGAAAAGAGAAGACATTCAGTCATGAGACAAGGGAAGAGAATGAGCATCAGAGTAACCTGGATGTTTTACAACCATCTGCATATGGCAATGTGCAGGGACTGAATCTGGAGAAAGGAAGCTCGATTTCTATTATAGGAAGAGGAAGTTCTTCCGCATACTGGAAAGCTGTTCAGGAAGGTGCAAAGCAGGCGGTAGCGGATATTAATACAAACCTGGGATATAAAGGGAATGATAAAGTAAAGCTTGTTTATTCTGCGCCGGAGACAGAGAATGATGTAGATGATCAGGTAAATATTCTGGATGAGGAGCTTGCACGGTATCCGGTTGCGGTCGGGATCGCAGCAGTTGATTCAGGGGCATGTGAGGTTCAGTTTGATCTTGCTGCAGAGAATGGGATCCCGATCGTAGCATTTGATTCCGGGACCGATTATCAGAATATTGTATCCATGATTGATACAGATAATACAACTGCCGCTGCAACAGCAGCAAGTAAGCTGTGCAACAGTATCGGTGAGAGTGGTCAGATCCTTGTAATCGCACATGACTCCAAGTCTACTTCTTCTGAAGAAAGAGAGCAGGGATTTGTACAGGAAGTGGAAAAGAATGATCCGAATGTAACGGTTGCAGAGATCTGGCATCTGGATGATCTGGATGCGATCTCGAAAGAGATCAATGCAGATTCATCTGAAAAGAATTCCCAGGAGACTGCAGATAATGTGCAAAAAGCAGAGGAAGAGAACGCAGATAGCCGGGATACCCAGACGGCACAGCAGGATGCAATCAAGTATCTTCTTGAAAAGTATCCGGATGTAAAAGGAATTTTTGCAACCAATGAAACAGTAGCAGACCTTGTGGTGAATGTTCTGGACTCTATGGACAAAATAACGGGGGAAGACCGAATCAAGGTAGTGAGCTTTGACGGCGGGGAGGATCAGATGAAGCTTCTGGAAGATGGGAAGATTGATGGACTGATCGTTCAGAACCCATACGGAATCGGCTATGCAACGGTTGTTGCCTGCGCAAGAGCAGTGCTTGGTCAGGGAAATGAAGCAACGGTAAGTACCGGATATACCTGGGTTACAAAAGATAATATGAATAAAGATTCGATTAAGAAGATGCTTTATTAGTAAGAAGAAATGTCTGAAATCTGTGAAAAATGGGTTTCAGACATTTTTATATAAAAACGGTTGTGAGTGACATATTATTTATGCCGGCTACAACCGTTTCTTTTTGCTATTTTTTCGTCAGTGGAAGGGAGAAGATAAATTCTGTTCCAACTCCCTCGGTACTGATCACATTGATATTTTCATTGTGTGCCTGAATAATTTCTTTTACGATCGAAAGCCCAAGTCCGGTTCCTTTTTTGTCTTTTCCGCGGGAGAGATCGCTTTTGTAAAAACGTTCCCATATTTTGTTGATACTTGATTTCGGAATGCCAATTCCATAATCTTTGACGGAAGTATATACTTTGTCACCGCGCGGTGTGGTTTCAATCGTGATCGTAGACTCCGGATTGCTGAATTTGATCGCGTTGTCCAGCAGATTGTATAGAACCTGTTGGATTTTGTGCCGGTCAGCATGTACATACAGGGTACGAGTTGCCAGAAGAAGTTCGATAGAAATTTTTTTGGCAGTGCAGGTACCTTCGAAAGAAGCTGCTGTGTTACGGATCACTTCGTGAATATCAAAATCTGTTTTATCAAGAAGAAGATCCTTCGTATCAAATTCATTCAATGTCAGCAGATCGCGTGTAAGGTCAGTAAGACGTTCTGTTTCAAATAAGATGATATTTAAGTATTTGCCCTGCATTTCAGGTGGGATCGTGCCATCCGCCATGGCTTCAACATAGCCTTTGATGGAAGTCAGAGGAGAACGGAAATCATGGGATACATTTGCCACAAATTTCTTCTGGTAATCCTCCATATCTTTCAGTTGGGAAGACATGTAGTTGAGAGATGCGGAAAGATATCCTATCTCATCCTGCGTATTAACCGGGATGACAACATCCAGATTGCCGGAAGCATACTGCTTTGCTGCATTCGTAATCTTGACGAGCGGGCGGTAGATCAGAAAATGTACACCCAGCAAAATAATGAATGAGAGCACATAAATGATCAGAATCACGATATACGTGTTACGCATCAGAACAGAATGTGCGTCTGTGATCTGCGAGTAAGGCTTATGTACAAGCAGATATCCGTGGGTTGAAAAATTCTCTGTGACCGGAGCAATCACGGTGATCATTTCTGAGTTGAAGTACCCGTGATAATCACCGGTCAGATAAGTGGAGCCGCCGGATTCGGCAGGATCAAAATTTTCAATCCGGGAAGGGGCATACGATACATCGCCGGATTTGGCAGATGCAAGCAAAGATCCCTCATTATCAACAAACCAGATATCTGAATTCAGGTAATCGCTCATACCATTGAGCTGTGTATAAACATCTGCCAGAGTAATGGTTTTGGAAAAATAGTCCGGCAGATAATTGGATGCAAGCAGATTCGCCGACTGATACATATTGCCGGAAATGCTGCTTTCCAGATAGTGGGTTGTCAATGTGGATGACAGGGATGCCACTGTAAAAATACTTAAAAATCCGAGAATAATATATAAGAGGATAAATTTAAGGTAAAGAGTACTTTTCATTACTTCACCTCAAATTTGTAACCGATTCCCCAGACGGTACTAAGTCCCCAGGAAGGATGATCCTTGATTTTCTCGCGCAGACGCTTAATATGAACATCAACGGTACGGGTGTCGCCGACATACTCATAGCCCCAGATCTGGTCAAGGAGCTGCTCGCGTGTGAATACCTGGTTTGGTGAAGAGGCGAGGAAATACAAAAGTTCCAGTTCTTTTGGTGGCATATCTACATTCTTACCATCAACGGTTACTGCGTAATTGGTAAGATTGATCTCGATTCCCGGATAGTCAACAACCTTTCCGCGGCTGGCGGCAGGAGTTTCTGGTTTGGCAGGCTGATAGCGTCTGAGTACCGCTTTTACTCTTGCGACAAGCTCCTTGGAATCGAATGGTTTTAAGACGTAATCATCAGCACCAAGCTCCAGACCGAGCACCTTGTCAAATACTTCTCCTTTTGCGGAAAGCATAATGATTGGGGTATTGTGTTTACTGCGGATCTCGCGACAGACCTGATAGCCATCGATGCCCGGAAGCATCAGGTCGAGCAGCATCAGGTTTGGCTGATAGGATTCAAATGCGGTAAGAGCTTCTTCCCCGTCGTGTACGATCATCGTATCGAAGCATTCCTTTGTAAGGTAGAGAGAAATCAGTTCTGCAATATTCTCGTCGTCATCTACAATTAAGATTTTCTGTTTAGTCACCATGATAGTTCCCCCAATGATTATTTGAATTCTACGATAGTTACACCGGCATCGCCCTCCCCGAAAGCTCCCAGCCGGAAGGATTTGATATGTTTCTGGCGGCGCAGATACTGATGGATCCCGTTCCTGAGTGCGCCGGTTCCTTTCCCGTGTACAATTCGTACCGGACTTAAGTGTGCGATATAGGCATCATCCAGATATTTGTCAAGTTCGGCAACTGCTTCATCGACTGTCTTGCCAAGAAGATTGATCTCCGGACTGACATGCATGGATTTGCCCATCTTCATCTTGCCACTGCTGGTTCTGCGCATCTGCTTTGCAGTAACCGTAAGCGGTTCTTCGATCAGTTCGAGATCGGAAATATTGACCTGTGACCGGAGAATACCCATCTGGACAAACAGGTTGCCTTTGGCATCCGGTAGTGAATTTACCGTTCCGGTCAGATTCATGCTCAGTACTTTTACAGAATCGCCCAGATGGAAATCGCTTGCCTTGTAAGCTTTGGAAGGTTTTTTCTTTTCCAGACGGTTTTTATTTTCAGTTTTGGAAAGCTGCTTGCGGATCCGTTCTCTTTCTTTTTCCATCTCGGAAGCGGAAATACTGGCTTTGCCGAATTTGCGGAAGTTCTTCATCGTCTCATCAGCAAAATCTTTGGCTTCCTGAACAATGTCGGTTGCTCTGGCATTTGCCTCACGAATGATCCGGTCGCGCTGTGTATCCAGCTTTTCCTGTTGGTTCTTGAGTTCGGACTTGAGACGCTCCATCTCGCGGCGGTAAGAAGCAACCTCTTCCCGCTCTTTCTCGATGGTCTTGCGGCTTTGTTCCAGATCAGTAAGGAGATCTTCAAAAGATTCATCCTCCTCGGTCAGATGCGTTTTGGCATCCTGGATGATATAATCCGGAAGGCCGAGTTTTTCGGAAATCGCGAAAGCATTACTTTTTCCAGGAATACCGATCAGAAGATGGTAAGTCGGACTCAATGTTTCCACGTCAAATTCACAGCAGGCATTTTCTACTCCCGGAGTAGAAAGAGCAAATACCTTCAGTTCGCTGTAGTGTGTCGTTGCCATAGTGCGGATTCCACGGTTATGCAGATGTGACAGAATGGCGATAGCGAGTGCAGCACCCTCAGTCGGATCGGTTCCCGCACCAAGTTCATCGAAAAGGACTAATGAATTCTCATCCACATGATTTAGGAAAGAAACCACATTTGTCATGTGAGAAGAGAAGGTACTTAAAGACTGTTCAATACTCTGTTCGTCACCAATATCAGCATAAACCTGGTTAAATACAGCAAGTTCTGAACGGTCAAGTGCAGGAATGTGCAGACCTGCCTGGCCCATGAGGGTAAAAAGCCCCACAGTCTTGAGGGAAACGGTCTTACCACCTGTATTCGGACCGGTTATGACGAGAAGATCAAAGGTATCTCCAAGTGTCAGACTGATCGGAACAACTTTTTTACGGTCCAGAAGAGGGTGTCTTCCCTCACGGATCCGGATCCGGCCTTCGGTGTTAAAGACTGGGCGGCTGGCGTTCATATCCAGTGCCAGTGCACCTTTTGCAAAAATAAAATCCAGTTCTACAAGTGCTTTGTAGTTCAGACGGATTTCTTCAATATATTCAGCTGCATCCACACTGAGGCGGGCAAGGATCACCTGGATTTCTTCCTGCTCCTGGGCATATAATTCTTTCAGATCATTGTTCAGTTTGACAACGGCCATCGGCTCAATGAAAAGTGTGGAGCCGGTTGCTGACTGGTCATGGATCAGACCATTTACCTGGCTGCGGTACTCGGCTTTTACCGGGAGACAGTAACGGTCGCCACGCATGGTAATAATGGCATCCTGGAGATAGGTGCGCATGGAACCGTTCAAAAGTCCGGTCATGGTAGAATGGATCTTGTCATTCATGCCGTTAATACTGCGGCGGATCTGCTTTAATTTGCTGCTGGCATCATCGCTGATCTCATCTTCACCAAGAATACAGCGGTCAATTTCGGCAGAAAGTGGTGTAAGCGGCGCAAGCTGTTCAAAATATACATCCAGACAATCTGCCTGATCGTCTGCATTTTCATGACGGCCGTAGGATTTGATCCGGGCGGTTGTCTGAAGAAGCTTGCAGATCCGGAGGAGTTCTGGTGCGCTTAAGGCACTTCCGATCTCCAGGCGCTTAAGAGAGTCGGAGACAGCATAGCAGCCGCTGAAAGAAGGAATTCCCTTCTTTACAATGCGGGTAAATGCTGCGGCAGTCTGTTCCTGTGCAGTGATGATTTTGTTAAGGTCGGTCATCGGCTTGATCCGTCGGCAGAATGAAGCTCCGCCAGGGGAAGAAGCGTGATCGGTCAGCATCTCTATAATTTTTGGAAATTCCAATTTTGTTAAAGATTTTTGATTCATAATACATTTATACCTCATATTTTGTCTGGTTCTATTCTAACTTATTTACCGTCTAAATGAAAGTGGAAAGGTGAAATTTCGTTGAACATTTGCGGGGAATCATGTATACTAAAACTAGGTGTGGCTGAAAGCACTCCGGAGGCCTAAGGAGAAGCACAATGTCTGATAATCGGGAGAATAAGCATAACGAAGAACCGCACGACAGTGAGGAAGAAAAATATTCGTTTTTGCAGGAAACAGTAAAAGATGAACAGCGAAGTAAAAAAGGAATCATGGGAAATCTGTGCAGGCTTGCAGGAAGAGGACTGATTTTTGGACTTGCAGCAGGTCTTGCGTTTTATGCCCTTCGCCCATGGGCGATGACACATCTGGGCGGAGAGAAGGTAACGATTCCGTTGGATCAGGAGGAAACTCCGGTTGAGAATGAGACGGATACCAAGGATCAGGAAGCACAGGAGGAAGAGATTCAGTATCCGGATCTGACTGTCGAAGATTATCAGGAGATGAACCATGCATTATACCAGGTGGCATTGTCAGCAGGAAAAAGTGTGGTTGAGATCTATGCCGTGCACCGGGATGAAGGCTGGGAGAATGCAGGGGAGCAGGCTGTATCGGGAGTTATTTTCTGGGATAATGGAGCAGATCTTTTGATTGCGGCACCGGCAAGAATTGTAAAAGATGCAGAAGCACTGAAAGCCACATTTTCAGACAATACTACATATAACGCAACTTTGAAAAAGCAGGACCGGAATCTTGGACTTGCGATCATTGCGATTAAGAGATCAGATCTGTCGGATAGTACGAGGAACCAGATCCAGACGGCGATGCTTGGTAATTCTAATGCAGTGAACCGTGGGGACGGCGTGATCGTTCTTGGTGAGCAGTTTGGATATGCAGGTGGTGTCGGGTATGGGATCATCAGTTCCACCAGAAATTACCGGACAGTGGCGGACGGGCAATACCGACTGCTTGATACAGATATTGCAGGAAGTGAAAAAGGGAGCGGAATTCTGTTTAACACGGCGGGTGAAGTGATTGGAATCTGTGACCAGTCAGAACTGCAGAGAGACGGAAATCTTGTAAGTGCCTATGCGATTTCGGATATCAAGGAAGAGATCGAACTTCTGGCAAATGGACAGGGAGTTCCGTATATTGGCGTTCACGGAGTTGTAGTGACGGAGAAGCTTGCCGGCGAACAGGGAATCCCGAAAGGCATTTATGTCAGGGAAGTAGAGGCTGATTCGCCTGCGATGCAGGCGGGGATCCAGAATGGTGATGTGATCACAGAGATTAACAAGACAGATATCACCGGTATAGCAGGACTTCATAAACAGATCGCAGAAGCCGGAACCGGTACACAGATCAGGATCAAAGGGCAGAGGCGTGGCGCAGATGGTTATGTCGATGTAACATTTGATGTGACAGTTGGAAGTAAAGAATAGATTTGCAGATAAAAAGCAACCATAAATTTAAAATATAGAGCAGGAAGAGGAATGACATGAGATATATTGAGACATTACACGAAGGCGAGACAATCAGAAATACGTATCTTTGCAAAGGGAAAAGAAGTGCGGAGACAAGGAATGGAAAACCATATGACAACCTGATCCTTCAGGACAAGACAGGAACTTTAGATGGAAAGATCTGGGATCCGAATTCAAATGGAATTGCAGATTACAGCGAAAAAGATTTTATTGAAGTTTACGGGGAGATCATCAGCTATAACGGCAATCTTCAGATGAACATCAAGCAGCTCCGTGTAGCAGACGAGGGAGAATACGATCCGGCGGATTATATGCCGACCAGCGAGAAAAGTGTGGATGGAATGTATGAAGAACTGATGCGTTATGGAAAGCAGGTGAAGAACCCGTATCTGCAGCAGGTGATCCAGTATTATTTTGTAAATGATGAACAGTTTATCAAGAGTTTCAAGGCACATTCTGCAGCAAAGAGTGTACATCATGGATTTGCCGGAGGACTTCTGGAGCACACATTAAGCGTAGTGAAATTCTGTGAATATATGGCAGGGGCATATCCGATCCTGAATAAGGATCTTCTGTATACAGCGGCAATGTGTCATGATATCGGAAAGACACAGGAACTTTCCCTATTCCCGGATAATGATTATACCGATGATGGGCAGCTGCTCGGTCATATTGTGATCGGTGTGGAAATGCTGGATGATGCAATTCGTGAGATCCCGGATTTCCCAAAGAAGCTTGCCAGCGAATTAAAGCACTGTATCGTAGCGCATCACGGAGAACTCGAATACGGTTCGCCGAAGAAACCGGCGCTTGCTGAGGCAATGGCACTTAATTGTGCAGATAATGCTGATGCAAAGATGCAGACACTGACAGAGATTTTTAAGGCAAAAGATACAAAGGACTGGTTAGGTTATAACCGTCTGTTTGAATCTAACTTAAGAAAGACCAGTATCTAAGAGAAGTTCTGAAAGAAAGATGAGTATAAAAATGAAGAAAAATGACGTAGTGACGGTAGAAGTTACAGATATCGGAATCGGCGGTGAAGGAATCGGAAAGGTTGATGGATATACTCTGTTTATCAAGGATGCAGTCATTGGAGATACCGTTGAAGTAAAAGTAATGAAAGCAAAAAAGAACTACGGATATGCGAGATTAATGCGGATTGTAAAAGAATCCGCATTTCGTGTATCTGCACGCTGTCCGGAGGCAAGACGCTGTGGCGGATGCCAGATTCAGGAGATGGATTACCGGAAACAGCTGGAGTTTAAAAATACAAAAGTAAGAAATAACCTGATCCGTCTTGGCAGTGTGGAAGAAGAATTGCTGGATCAGATCATGGAGCCGATCGCAGGAATGGAGGAACCGTTCCGTTACCGGAATAAAGCACAGTTCCCGATCGGAGTGGATAAAGAAGGGAATCTGATTGCCGGATTCTATGCCGGAAGAACCCATCAGATCATCCCGGTTCCGAACAGGGACTGCGTACTTGGAGTACCGGAGAATAAAGTGATCCTGGATCAGATTCTGGACTACATGCGGGAAGAGAAGATTTCTGCATATGATGAGGAACGGCACAAAGGGCTGGTGCGCCATGTCCTGGTCCGGTATGGATTTACAACAAAAGAGATCATGGTTTGTCTGATCATTAATGGGGATAAGCTTCCTAGCAGTGAAAAATTGTTGAAAAAGCTGACAAAGATTCCGGGAATGACAAGTATTACTTATAATATCAATAAAGAAAAGACGAATGTGATCATGGGATCAAAGGTTTGTCCGCTCTGGGGACAGACGTATATCACCGATTATATCGGTAATGTCAAATACCAGATTTCACCGCTGTCTTTCTATCAGGTGAATCCGGTACAGACAGAGGTACTTTACGGAACCGCACTGGAATACGCCGGGCTTACTGGAAAAGAGACGGTTTGGGATGTGTATTGTGGTATCGGAACGATTTCCCTTTTCCTTGCGCAGAAAGCACAGAAAGTTTACGGCGTGGAAATCGTGCCGCAGGCAATTGAAGATGCAAAGCATAATGCTAAGATCAATGAGATTACAAACGCGGAGTTTTTTGTAGGAAAGGCAGAAGAAGTGCTGCCGGAGTATTATGCGGATTATGCAAAAGAGCATCCGGGAGAGCATGCGAGAGCGGATGTGATCGTAGTCGATCCACCGAGAAAAGGATGTGAGAGAAGCGTACTGGATACGATGGTTCAGATGGAGCCGGAGAGGATCGTATATGTGAGCTGCGATTCAGCGACTTTGGCTCGGGATGTGAAGTATCTGCGGGAGAATGGGTATGAGATTAGGAAGGTGAAGGCGACAGATATGTTTCCGATGAGTGTGCATGTGGAGACGGTTGTTCTTTTGTCCCAACTGAAACAAAAATAATTTACCTAAAAATGAAGATAGCAGGCAACCGCAGTGTCCAGAAGATAAAGAGAGTGCAATTGTGGAGGCATTGAAGCATTTTAAGATGAATAGTTAATAAAGAGAGGTGCATATGCTATGCCAGGTATACTCGTGGTTGAAGATGATGAAAATTTAAATCGTGGAATTACATTTTCACTGAAAAAATCCGGATATGAGGTTTTTTCAGCAGAATCAGTGAAAAAAGCGAAAAGAATTGCAAGTGATAATAATGTGGATGTTACCATTTGTGATGTGAATCTTCCGGATGGGAATGGACTGGAATTTGTAAGGTGGATGAGATGCAATTATAATACATACATTATTTGTCTTACAGCACTAGATCAGGAGATGGATCAGGTCATGGGATATGAAGCAGGGGCAGATGATTATATTACAAAGCCGTTTAGTCTTTCGGTACTTCTTTTGAAAATAGAAGCACATTTCCGCCGCAGACAGGAGAAAACGGAAGCCGGAAAGATGATTTCGGGAGATATCGTATTTATCGCAGGAGAAATGAAAGTCCTGATAAAGAGTCGTGAAATCAGTCTGACAAAAACGGAGTTGAAAATGCTGACTTTTTTTCTTCAGAATCCGAAACAGATTCTTTCAAAAACACAAATATTGGAAAATGTGTTTGATCTGGAAGGGGATTTTGTGGATGAAAATACAATCGCTGTCAATATCAGAAGACTCCGTGAGAAAATCGAAGACAATCCGGCTGCACCGGTCTATATAAAGAATATCAGAGGTCTTGGGTATATATGGAATCAGGAGGTAAGGCAGTGACAAAGAGATATCGCAAGAAGATTACAGTAGTGCTCTCCTTGGTATTACCTGTCATATTATTGTTTGCAATATTAAATTGCTTTACCACGTATGTGTTTTATGAAGATTATAAATATAAAATGAATCTTATGACAGAGATTGCTGCAAAGGAAGAATTTTCCGGGCTGGATGCTGTTTCGGAATTGCTTAAGGATAAGGATATTGAAACGAACGAACAGGGAAGGCGATTATTGGAGCAATATGGATACTGGGGGAATAAAGGGAATGCATTTTATTCGCAATTCCGGCATCAGGTTATGGTGACCGGTGCTGTAAGCACTGTGATATGTGTGCTTCTATTGACTTTTTTATTTTATTGGAAGAAAAAAGAAGATGCGTGTCATCAGAAAATTTTAGACCAGTTAGAAGAAATTCTGATCAGATTCCGTGAAAATAAATTTGATGATTTACTGAAAACAGAAAATCACGCTGAACTGGAAAAATTGAATGACCAGATTGAAGCAATCGGACATCATATTCAGTTGCTAAAGGAAGAAGCACGGGAAGAAAAAGAGAGCACGAAAGAAATGGTTTCTGATATCTCTCACCAGTTAAAGACACCGGTTGCAGCTTTGGATACATGTTTTAGTGTGCTGATGCAGAATGACTTAAGTGCCACAGAACAGGAGGAGTTTCGCATCCGTTGTCGGAGCGCTCTGGATGGACTGGAGACATTATTGCAGTCGCTTCTTGAAATATCCAAGATGGAAACCGGACTGATTCAGATTAATAAGAAAAAACTTCCACTAATGGATACTGTCATATCTGCTGTGAACCGTACTTATCCAAAAGCGGATGAGAAAGAAATTGAATTCGTTTTTGACTATGCAAAAGAGCTGGAAACATGCATGGTTATGCAGGATAAAAGGTGGCTTGGTGAAGCTGTGATCAACGTTTTGGATAATGCAATCAAGTATAGTCCGGGTGGTTCAAAAATATTTATCCGGTTACAAAAAAGAAACGATCTTGTAAGAATGGAAATTGAGGATCAGGGAATCGGTATTCCGCAGAATGAGTATCACAAAATTTTTCAACGATTTTACAGAGGAGGTTCCAGGGAGGTCAGGGAAGAGAGTGGCACGGGAATCGGACTTTTTCTATCGAGAGAAATTATCGAAAAACACGGAGGTATGATCACGGTAATCTCCGGCAAAAAGAAAAAAGGAAGTACGTTTGTGATTCAATTACCATATGTTGGTTAAATTTTAATTGGGCAGAAATCTTACAATTCTGTAAGACTTCTGCCCACTTTTTGAAAGTGAAATGAAAGATTATATTGCTACAATCAGCATGTAGGTTGAAAAATGATATATAAACAGGCAAAGAAAGCGTGCTGAAAAGGTACGCTTTACAGAATTGAAAAGGAGGCAACACATGAGTGTGATATTAGAAACCAAGCAGCTTTGTAAGTTTTATGGCGCAGGTGAGAATCAGGTCAAAGCGGTCAATCAGGTGGACATTCAGATTGAGCAGGGAGAATTTGTCGCAATTGTTGGAAAGTCAGGTTCCGGTAAAAGTACATTACTTCATATGCTTGGAGGGCTAGACACCCCGACAAAAGGCAGTGTTACTTTAGCAGGGAAAGATTTATACAGGATGAAGGAAGATGCCCTTGCTGTTTTCCGCAGAAGAAAAATCGGATTTGTTTTTCAGGCATTTAATCTGGTTTCATCTGTTAATGTCTGGGAAAATATTGTACTGCCACTGGGGCTGGATGGAAGAAAAGTGGATGAAGCGTATGTAAATGATATTATTGCAACTCTGGGGATTGAAAACCGGATTTATAATCTGCCAAATCAGTTATCCGGAGGACAGCAGCAGAGAGTAGCAATTGCAAGAGCACTGGTGAATCGTCCGGAAATTATATTTGCAGATGAGCCGACAGGAAATCTTGATTCCAAGACCAGTGATGAGGTGATCGCCCTGCTTAAGATGACAGCAAAAAAATATGGACAGACAATTGTAATGATTACCCATGATGACGAAATTGCACAGGTCGCTGACCGTATTCTGGTGATTGAGGACGGACAGGTGGTGGATTTCAGATGAAGACAATAAGCAGAATTGCATATAGCAATGACAAAAAGAACAAGACAAGAAGTATACTGATTATGATGTCCATATGTCTGACTACGATGCTGCTTGTGATTATCAGTACTGTGGGAAATGGAATGATCCGTTTACAGAAAAGTCAGGCGGCAGGCTCATATGGAAGCAATTATGGCCTGTTTATCGCCGCAGATGGTACGCAATTAAAAGAAGTGGAACGCAGAGCTGAGATATCTGATATTGGCATCATGTGTACGGAGGGCATCCTGAAAGGAAATGAAAATGGCGGCTTTGTCAGTGCGGATGAAACGGTCAGGAAAATGCTTCCCTATAATCAGGAATATGTGTTGAAGGAAGGTACCTATCCGGAAAAGGCGCAGGAAATTGCCGCAGGACGCGCTTTCTTTGATGCAGAGGGATACCATGATGTAAAGGTCGGAGACACCGTAACATTGGAGTACCGTTCCGGCATGCAGTCGGAATACGCACCGGTGGAATTTACTGTCAGCGGAATCCTATATGATCGGGATGAGTATACCATCGAGGCTTCCTATGTTGTATTCGGTTCGCAGGATTTTTATAATGAGCGTGTTGCGGAGGGTGACAGGCAATATAATATCTATTTTACCTTGAGCGATTCTGCAAATGTATCTATGAATAATGTTGCGCCTGTTATAAAAGAAATCGCGGATTCCTGTGGCATTGACCAGAAAAACGTGATCATCAATGACCTCTACCTGCAGTGGGTATTGCAGCCGAGCTATGAAATGATTGTGGTTTGTGGAACCCTGATCCTCGGAATCGTGCTGTTTTCCGTTGTGGTCATTTATAATATCTTCCAGGTCGGGATCGCCCAGAAGGTTCAGGAGTACGGAAAAATCAAGGCGCTGGGTGCAACCAGAAAGCAGATGAAGCAGTTGATCTTTCGTGAGGGCATTCTTCTGGCGGTTCCTTCGATACCGCTGGGTCTGCTGTTTGGTTTCCTGATTGCAAAAGTCAGCTTCAACTGGCTGGTGGAGCAGGGAAATCTGGTATCATCCGGAATCAAGAACCATCAGGTGCCTCTGTTTTCACTGACAATTATGCTCATCTGCATTTTTGTATCGTTTCTTACGGTCGTTTTGGCTCTGCGCAAACCCATGAAAATTGTTTCCCGGATTTCACCCATCGAAGCGACACGGTATCTTGACGGCTCCAAAACGCAAAAACAGGGCAGACGAAAAGGCAGAAAAGATGTCACCGTTTTCTCCATGGCAATGGCAAATGTGACAGGCAATCCGAAAAGAGCCATTGCTACGATTCTTACCATGGGGCTTTCCTGTGTATTGTTTGTAATTATCTCTAATTATGTTGGAAATATTGACACGGAGCACGAGGCGCGGATTGCAATCAACCATGGACAATTTGAGTTGCAGTTGGATTATTCCCAGAATTATGATGAATCCTATTCGGAGAATAATCTGGACACAATCCTACAGAACAACCCACTGAATGATTCAATGATTGAAGAAATCAAAAGCATTCCAGGAGTGACAGATGTCATGACGAGAGAGATTGTCTCTGTAAATCTGAACGGAACAAGATTTCCGGCTACTATTGTGAGTAAAAATGATTTTGATTTTATGCGCCAAGACGGGGATATTGGCTCTATGGACTATGATCAGGCGGTAAAGAATGGTGATATTTTCTTTGGCTGGTCAACGTGGATGGAACAAGATGGATATGCTCCGGGTGAATCCATTGCATTTGACTTTGAGAATGGAAGTGGAACCTATACTTATCAGGGAAAGATTGCAGGATCTTTTGTAAGTGCGGACACTTATCTTGTCATTCCGGAAGGTGTATATCGTTCCATGAATCCGAGAGGAACAGCCTATGGCTATCTGTGGGTGGACTGTGATAAAAAAGATGTGGCATCTGTAGAACAAAGTCTGAATACTTTGATTTCTAATACTTCGCATATAAAAATGGATACTTATCATGCACAGTTACAATCTGCAGAATACGCAAGCCGTATGATGAAGCTTGGCTGCTATCTGTTTATGGCTATTGTCGGTCTCATTGGGTTTATGAATCTGGCAAACACCATGATCATCAATATCACCACGAAGAAGCAGGAATACGGTGTGCTGCAAGCGGTAGGCATGACCAATAGGCAGTTGAATCTGAGCTTACAAATACAGGGCTTGATTTTTACGGTTGGCACCATCTGCGTCGCACTTGCTGCCGGTCTGCCCCTTGGCTATGCACTGTTTTCCTATGCGAAGCATAATGGGATTTTTGGAATGAACGTTTATCACGTTCCTCTTATCCCGATTCTTGTTATGATTCTTCTGGTTGGTATTCTACAAATTGTGCTTTCCTGTGTTTTAAGCAGTAATCTGAAAAAGGAAACGCTGGTAGAAAGAATAAGGTATCAGGGATAGCAAGTATTGCTGGGATATCCTCAGTATCATAACAGGAATTAAAAGCACTTGGCTTCAAAAGGTTTTGTGCTTTTGACAAAATGCAACCGATATAAGTTTTTTGAAAACTGTCGTTTGGTAAAATCTATTCCATTTTTAAAAGCCTTGCGATAAAATATGTTCTGTGAGACGGTTGTCTTGCTTTCCAAGGGAATGGTCGATAGCAGAAAAGTGAAAGTGGACTTCTCTCTGGAGGATATGGATTTATCTGAATTTAAGGGAAAAGCAACTTATGAGCAGATAAAGGCATATGTACTTGAAAAGACAGGACTGAAGGTTTCATCACTGTATATCGCACAGATTAAGAAGAAGTGTGGATTAGATGTCGGTGAGAACTTCAATCCGGCTAAATCAGAGAATGCGAGACAGCCACAGTGTACACCAGAGAAGGAAGATGCAATTATGCAGGCGTTTAGACATTTTGGAATCATATAGATTGTGGATAAGCAGCATCATGTGTTAAAAATATAGTAAAGTATGGAAAAAAGGACATTCCGGAACTATAGATTTTATAGGTCAGGGGATGTCCTTTTTGCAGATATGGAAGTGTTCAAGGGACAAGGTAATAATACTGATGTATTAAGACTGATTTGAGAGATGTGTGGATGTTGTGACAGCATTGATCTTAAAATATGGACCGGCAATAAAAAGAAAATGGATTTTACGTGATTGGATAAAAAACATACAGGATGACTGCTTTTGGAGAAGTTTAGCCTGTAAAAGATATCAGTGGTATTTCGATTGTATGAAAGCTATTGTAAAAAATGATACGACATGACATAATCGAATTGACTAAAGTGACATAGGTATTTATAATATAGACAAAACGAAAATGACATGAACGGAGGACAGAGTAATGGAGAAAACTGTAACACTTGAAGAGGCATTAAAAAGAATTGAGGAGTTGGAAAAAGAGAATGCAGAACTTCGGGAGGAATTGGAGTATTACAGAAATCGTAAGTTAAGCGGTCGTCAGAAACATAACGCCAAGTGGATGGCAATTTATAATGATTTTGTTGTTGGGTATGAGAGCGGCATGACAATGGTAGAAATTGCGAAGAGGAACAATGTCAGTGAGCGGACGATTTATAGGTATAAAGCGTATTATGACAAACTGAGGGAAAAAGAGGAATAGACCATTTTACTGACGTCAGTAAAATGGTTTAATGTGGGAGGAGAAAGTCTAATATGGAAAAGAAAATGATAATGAATTATAAGAAAAGATTTGATGAAATTAGGCATGAAGAAAACGGAGTTGAATTTTGGTATGCACGTGAATTAATGCATTTGCTAGATTATTCAAAATGGCAAAATTTTGAAAATGTTTTATTAAAGGCAAAAGTTGCTTGCGCAAATAATGGCATTGTAGTAGAGGACCATTTTGCTGATGCCAGTAAAATGGTTATTCTGGGAAGTGGCGCAAATAGAGAAGTAGAAGATTATATGCTTACACGTTATGCATGTTATCTTATTGCAGAGAACGGAGATCCTCGTAAAGAACAGATCGCTTTTGCACAAAGCTATTTTGCAGTTCAAACAAGAAAACAGGAATTGATAGAAGAAAGGATTTCTTATATTGAAAGAACTGAGGCAAGAGGAAAGCTTCGAGAATCTGAAAAACGACTGTCTCAAAATATATATGAACGTGGAGTTGATGATGCTGGATTTGGACGTATCCGATCTAAGGGGGATCAGGCTTTATTTGGAGGATTCACTACAAAACAAATGAAAGAACGTTTAGGAGTGCAAGATAAAAGGCCGCTTGCAGATTTTTTACCAACACTTACTATTGCTGCAAAGAACCTTGCAACTGAAATGACAAATTATAATGTTGAAGAAAAAGACTTACAGGGTGAGACGGCTATTACTGTTGAGCATGTTGAAAATAATACGTCAGTTAGGGATATGCTGGGGCAGAGGGGGATTAAGCCAGAAAATTTGCCCGCATCAGAAGATATTAAAAAATTAGAACGTAGGGTAAAGAGAGAAGAAAAGAAGTTAGCTGAGCAGTCGGGAAAATTGACAAATGAATAAACTGGGAGGTTAGGTTATTGAAAAAGAAAACAAAATGCTACATATATACTCGTGTATCAACAGCAATTCAGGTTGATGGTTACAGCTTGGATGCACAGAAGGACAAACTAAAAAAATATGCAGAATTTCAGGATATCTACTACCATGCAGGTGGACGCGAACATGAAGCAATCCTTAGTGTAGAAGACTGGAAAACTGTATAGAAAATAAGAAAAAGAACTGGTGTTAAAAGAATAAAGACAATCAATTAACACAAGAGGAGTTTGGTAAATTATTTCATGTTACCAGGCAAACTGTTTCAAAGTGGGAAAACGGAAAAAGTTATCCTGATTTGCAAATCCTTGTAAGCATGAGTAATCAATTGTTATAACGCCGACTAAATGTATTGAACAGAATATAAACTGTAGTCTTTTTCTTTTATTCCATATAGCTCGCACCCAGTATTCTTTAAGATAAAGTAGAAATAGTGCAATTTTCACATGATATTATACAAGAATTACATAGAAATATATCGTATTATTGATATAGTATTCTTGAATTGTATGTGAGGAGAAAAACTATGGCAGCGGAAAGAAAAACATTAACACAGCTATCTGTGCCAATATGCTTAGAAACTTTATTTTATATGCTTTCAGGTATGGTTGATACGCTTATGCTATCATCTGTAAGTGATCAGGCTGTAGGAGCAGTGGGAACAGCAAATACATATATAGGTGTTTTTATTATTATGTTTGGAGTAATATCATCGGGTATGATAGCCGTTATGTCACAAAATATCGGAGCTGGAAGACCGGGGATAGCATATCAGGCAAGGCAACTTGGACTTATATTCAACGCATTGATAGGTATCGTAATGTCTGTCGTTCTTGCTACTTTTTCTGGTGGGATACTTAGAATCGTAAGTATTGCTCCGGCTTTGCTTGAGCCGGCTGAAATATATCTTAGAATTGTTGGCGGCACATGTTTTTTAAATGCACTGATTCCTATTTTCTCCAGTTATTTGAGAGTGTTTGGATATACAAAACATTCTTTGATAGGAACGGTTGTTGGAAATGTTCTCAATATAATACTTAATTCAGTATTTTTATTTGCATTCAACTGGGGTGTGATGGGAGTTGCTGTTGCCACGGTTATTTCGAGAGTTGTAAATCTTATTATTGTAGCCGGCATGGGGGCTGTACTTATAAAAGCAAAGCAGAGTCCTGAGCGAATTACATCAAGAAAGATATTTGCACAGATTGTTAAGATTGGTTTTCCTTCTGCGCTTGAAACAGCACTTTACAACATCGCAATGACATTTATAGTGCGTTTTATGAATCAGATGGATGTGGATGGAATGAATGTTACAGCGCGTTCATATGCGATACAGATTGCAAATTTCTCGTATTGCGTGGGAGCTGCCCTTGCTCAGGCAAATGCAATTATGACCGGCTGGAGAATTGGAGCAAAAGAGTTTGAGGAATGTAACAGGGGGACGAGAAAAGCTGCGATATATGGTATCATCACAGCGACATGCTTTTCCGTGACATTTGCATTTGCCGGACATTTTATCGTGCATATATTTACGGATGATATACAGATGATAAATCTTGTGGTAAAGTTGTTAATAGTAGATATATTTCTTGAACTTGGAAGGGTAACAAACCTTGTATATGGGCAGGCGTTAAAAACGAGCGGAGACGCATTTTTTCCGGTTATATTAGGTGCGATATTTATGTATTTGTTTGCAGTTGGCGGAACCTATTTTCTCGGAATACACATGGGACTTCTGGCTGTAGGAGCATATATTGCTATGGCAGGTGACGAATGTGCGAGAGCAGTGGGAATGGTACTTAGATGGAAGAGTGGAAAATGGAAAAGTAAAGGTCTTATAGAAGTATAGGAGAGATTATGTACTTTGAATTAAAGGAAAATAAACCACATGGTACAAAGGATGATCCGTTTAGTACATATCATATAAAAAATGAAGAACGATCATTTCAGATACCGGTTCATTGGCATGATGAACTGGAAATTATATATATAAAAAGTGGTTTTTTGACTGTTAGTATATCAGGAGAAAATTATATTGGAACCCCCGGGGATGCTTTTGTAGTGTCGCCGGGTAATCTGCATTTTATGGGTTCACAGACTGGTACAGTGGATTATTTTACTTTCCTTTTTCCGTTAAAATACATATCTTTTTGTATAAATGACATGTTGGATGCTAAATTACTGGAGCCGTTAAAAAATGGTCATCTGATGATAAGTCCAAGAGTAAAAGATACAGCAAAAGAACTATGTGAGCAGTTGGTTGAAATATATGTGGCAAAAAATAAGAAAACTGAGTCCATAATATCTGCTCAGATAAAGACAAAAATAATTCTTTTACAATTTATTCTTGAAATGTGGGAGAGGGGCTTTGTAATCGAAAATGATAAAAGCGGGAGAAATACGATAGAAAAAGAAATGATTTCATATATACAGCAGAATTTTATGGAAAAGATATCATTAAAAGAGTTCGGTGAGCAGTTTCATCTTTCGGAAAAATATATATCGCGATATTTTAAGGAACATTTTCATATTACACTTTCGCAATATATAACACATTTACGGTTAGAGCATGCAAAACAGCTGTTACAAGATACGGATACTCCTGTTACAGAGATCGCAATGCAGAGTGGATATCAGAATGTAAGCTATTTTATCAGAAGCTTCAAAAAAACATATGGAGTTTCTCCGTTAAAATATAGAAAAAAATAAGCTGGGTATATGGTTAGGATAGGACTGGGAAAATATAAAAGATGCCATCAAAAAAGGTTAGGAAACAACCGAAAGGGAGTTTCCTAACCTTTTTGTATAAAAATAATTAGATAAATATTATGTCACAGGAACTTCTCCCGTAGATTTTCGTTCAATTAGCTGCGCATGTAACAAAAATGTACTGATTGAAATGCTATTAAGCAGGCTTGATAGTGCAAAGAACCCGCTTTTCCCAAGTTCAAGCCGGTCTTGTCTGACTGTAGTCAATGGAGGAGACGTATATGCTGCAATCGGAATATCATCAAATCCAATAATACTGACATCCTCAGGCACCTTGTATCCTAGTTGTTGACACTGGATAAGGGCTGAATTGGCAAGAGTGTCCTGACTACAGATGATAGCAGTCATTCCTTTTTCCAGAAACCGAGGCAGGTGCTTTTCCATACATTCAGACAAATAATAAGAGCAGCCGGTAGAATCAGAAGAAGTCTTCAGTCCATGCTGGTGCATGGCACGGAGAAAGGCTGCATGTCGTATCTGAAGAATCTGAGAGCCAAGAGAACCGCTGAGATAGGCAATCTTACGATGACCAAGTCCGGCAAGATAAGAGACAGCAAGTTCCATTCCCTCATCATTATCAATACCTACATAAGCAGTAGAAGGATTCCCAATAATATAGTTATCGAAAAGCACGGCAGGAGTGTGGCTGGTTTTAAAATCCTGAATCCAAGGGTCGTTCAGGGAAAAGCCGATTGCAAAAGCTCCTACGTAATCATGCTCCAACATAAAAACATCATAACGTTGGTTCCGTTGCATTTGAACGTCCACAGGTACGATTTCAATATCAAAACCGGCTGGTTCAGCCATTTGGCGAAAACCAAGCAGAATGTCATAGGCAAAATGATGTGGCTCTTCGTATTGTATATTCTCTTTTTCTGTTATAATACAGATTTTTTTTACGGGTTTCTTATAACGACGTAGTTTAGTATAACCCAGGGCTACAGCAGTTTCTAAAACCTGTTTCCGTAAAGTTTCGCTGATATCAGGTGCATCATTGAGTGCTTTGGATACAGTACTCTTGGAAACATTCATCTTATCAGCAATATCTTGGATTGTAGTCATAATATGTGATCCTTTCATGAAGTAGGAAAATAAATCTTATTTTATTATATACAATGATATAGTAAAAAGCAATGAACTATAGGAAGAATAAAAGTTTAGACGAGTTTCGAAAACAAGAAAATAAAAAATAATGCACAAAAAAACAAGGTGGGAAATGTGAAAAAATAACAAAAAAAAGAAGCGGATTGAAAAGAGATTGACGAAAAATTGAAAAAGACGTATATTAAGTTTAACGAAACAATACGAAACAGAAAATGAAAGGAAGAAAGACGATGAAAAGAGGGCTAGCAACATTTCTAACAGGAATCATGACTGTAACGCTGGTGGCAGCAGCACTAACCGGATGCGGGAGCAGTACGGCGGATAAAAGGTCAGAAAAAGTCAGACTGATGGTATGGTCTCCATCCGAAGATCAGTCAAAAGACAGTGGTGAATGGCTTCAGACAATGTGTAACAATTTTGCAAAAGAGCACCCGGAATGGGATATTACATTTGTCTATGGAGTAGCTGACGAAGCGACTGCCGCAGATCAGGTGGCACAGGATCCGGAAGCAAGCGCAGATGTATTTTTGTATGCAAATGATAGGATCACATCGCTTACAGATGCGGATGCAGTAGCAAAATTTGGTGGAAAGTATAAAGAAGAGATTGAATCAACCAACTCGGAAGAGCTTCTAGATTCGTTGACGGTTGACGGAGAACTTTACGGGGTTCCGTTTACAACTAATACCTGGTATATGTTTTATGACAAGTCTGTATTTTCAGAAGAAGATGTGAAAAATCTGGATACGATGCTGGAAAAAGGAACAGTATCCTTCCCATTCACTAATTCGTGGTATCTTCCGGCATTCTATCTGGGAAATGGATGCACCTTGTTTGGAGATGGAACAGATGAGTCAAAAGGAGTTGATTTTGCAGGAGAAAAGGCAGTGGATGCAACCAATTATGCAATTGATCTGGCAGCAAATCCAAATTTTAAAATTGACGCAGATGGATCAGGACTTGCAGGACTTCGTGATGGCAGTGTAAAGGCAATGTTTACCGGATCGTGGGATGCAAATGCAATAAAAGAAGCACTTGGAGATAATATGGGAGTTTCATCGCTTCCGACCTATACAATTAACGGACAAGAGAAGCAGATGCTTGCATATGCCGGTTCAAAGGCAATCGGAGTTAATGCACATAGTGAATGTATGGAACAGGCAGTTGCACTTGCTGTTTATCTGGGAGGAAGTGATGCACAGAGAGCACACTACGAGATGAGAACCGTGATTCCATGTAATACAGAACTTCTGAAAGAAAAGGATATTGCATCCGATCCTCTTGTTCAGGCACAGAATGATACCTTTAATAATACATCAATACTCCAGCCGTTCGTGGCGTCCATGAGTAATTGCTGGACACCGGTCGAGAATATGGGAAAAGGAATTCGTAACAAGAGTGTGACACACGAAAATGCCGAAGAACAGACGGAAGCAATGAATGAAGCAATGAACAGCAATGGAATTAATTAAGAGGTGAGCGGAATGAGTATGTTTAAGAAAAAAATCAATGAATTTCCAACGCCATATACCTGCAAAAATGCAGTGAAAAAAGGTGGAGTAGAGACTAAGCTTTCCATGATTCTGATGGGATTTGGAAACATTGTACATGGTCAGATTATCAAAGGACTTTTGTATCTGGCAGTTGAAATTGCCTACATCGTCTTTATGGCAGTAAATGGAATTGGGTTTATCGGTGGTTTACGGACACTTGGAACTGTGCAGCAGCAAGAAGTATGGGATGAAGCGAAGCAAATCTATATTTACACAAAAGGAGATCAGTCCGTTCTGATTTTACTTTATGGTGTGGCGACAATCTTGTTGACAATTCTTATGATCCTTGTATGGAGAGGAACCTTAAGAAGTGCATATAAAGCAGAATGTATTCAGAAAGCGGGAATGCATGTAAATACATTTGCAGAAGATCTGAAATCCTTTCTGCATGAGAATCTGTATCGCTTGTTTATGACGCCACCAACGGCATTCATCTTTGTGTTTACTGTACTTCCGTTGGTGTTCATGATCTGTATGGCATTTACTAATTACAGCCGTATCGGCAACCATCTGATGCTGTTTGACTGGGTGGGACTTGATAATTTCAAGACATTGTTTGATTCCGAAAGTATTCTTGGAAGTACCTTCTGGTCTGTTTTGGGATGGACGATCATCTGGGCGTTTTTTGCAACTTTCAGCAATTATATTTTTGGAATGATCCTTTCCCTTCTGATTAACAGAAAGGGAACAAAAGCAAAAGGATTCTGGAGATTTTGTTTTGTTCTTTCCTGTGCAGTGCCGATGTTTGTATCTCTTTTGATCATGCGTACCATGTTGCAGCCGGAAGGAGCGGTCAACGTACTTCTCAGAAATATTGGATTGATTGCAAGTGATGCAAGCCTTCCGTTTTTTACAGATGCGACATGGGCGAGAGTGACTGTTATCATCATCAATGTCTGGGTAGGAGTACCGTATACACTGCTTCAGCTGACAGGTGTACTTCAGAACATCCCGGGAGAACTTTATGAAGCCGCAAAAGTGGATGGAGCAAATGCATTCCAGACATTTACAAAGATCACGCTGCCATATATGTTGTATGTGACAACACCGTATCTGATTGTAACCTTTACGGGAAATGTCAATAACTTCAATGTCATTTATCTTCTTTCAGGAGGAGATCCGGTAACAAACCTTTCTTCAACTGCAGGTAAGACAGACCTTCTGGTTACATGGCTTTACAAACTGACAATTGATAAACAGTACTATAACATTGGTGCGGTAATCGGAATTATGACCTTTATCATTCTGGCAATCGGTTGCCTTCTTACATACCGTAACAGTAAATCCTATAAAGAAGAAGGAGGATTTTAATCATGGCAGGAAAGAAATTACAATCTGCAAAAAAGAAGAAAATGATCAACAATACGATCGTACATATTGTTCTTGCGGTGTTGGCAATTATCTGGCTTTTCCCAATTGCATGGGTAATTCTGACGAGCTTCCGTGCGGAAAAAGGCTCTTACGTATCAACCTTCTTCCCGAAAGCATTTACGCTTGACAACTATATAAAACTGTTTACTGATACATCCATTTTGAATTTCCCGCAGATGTTTATGAACACATTGTTTATTGCAATTTGTTCCTGTATTTTATCAGCATTTTATGTGCTGGCAGTTTCCTACTGTTTGTCCAGACTGAAATTTAAAATGAGAAAACCATATATGAACATGGCAATGATTTTGGGATTGTTCCCGGGATTTATGTCCATGATCGCTGTGTACTTTATCTTAAAGGCGATGGGACTTACAGAAGGAAACCTGATTAAACTGGCTCTGATCTTATGTTATTCCGGTGGTGCAGGACTGAGTTTCCAGATTGCAAAAGGATTCTTTGATACAATTCCGGTTGCAATTGATGAAGCTGCACTTTTGGATGGATGTACCAGATGGCAGATTTTCAGCAAGATCACACTGCCACTTAGTAAGCCGATCATTGTATATACAGTGCTGACATCTTTCATGGCTCCGTGGCTCGATTTCATTTTTGCAAAGGTAATCTGCAGAGCAAACTCAGACCAGTATACGATTGCAATTGGACTTTGGAAAATGTTGGAAAAAGAATATATTGACAGTTGGTACACCAGTTTTGCAGCTGGGGCAGTTCTGATTTCAATTCCGATTGCGATTCTGTTCTTGTTCATGCAGAGATACTATGTAGATGGAGTATCAGGTGCAGTGAAAGGATAAGAAAGATGATGAAAGATAAAATAGAATTAAAAAAATATTATTCTACAAAAGAGTTTCTTGAAAATTATATTTATGAGGAAAATAATCTTGGCGTAGAATGTACAGAAGAAGGAACGACATTCCGCCTGTGGTCACCACAGGCGGAATGCATTAGTTTAAACCTGTATCAGACAGGAGATGGAGGAAATGCATACAAGCAGATTCCGATGAAAAAAGAAGAAAAGGGTGTGTGGAGTTGGGAGAGCAAAGAAGAACTTCACGGTGTTTATTATGATTATCTGATTACACGCAATGGCGAAGAAGTCCGATCAGCAGACCCATATGCAAAGGCATGCGGAGTTAACGGATTGCGCAGCATGGCAGTGAATCTGAAAAAGACCAATCCAAAAGGATGGGAAAAAGATCAGACACCAGAAGAAGGACCGGAGAGAATCGTATATGAACTTCACGTAAAAGAATTTTCATGGGATAAGGCGGGTGGTTTTCCGGAAGAATATCGTGGGAAATACAAAGCATTTACGTGCAAACATACGACTTTGAATAAGGATGGGATTCATCCGACCGGTCTGGATTATTTAAAAGAACTCGGGGTGACACACATTCAGATCATGCCGATGTATGACTATGGTTCTGTAAATGAAGCAGGGGAAGATACTGAATTCAATTGGGGGTACGATCCAGTCAATTACAATGTGCCGGAGGGCTCCTATGCGACAGATGCCAGACATGGTGAAGTTAGAATTCGGGAAATGAAAGAAATGATCCAGGCAATTCATGAAGCTGGTTTTGGTGTAATCATGGATGTTGTCTACAACCATACTTATTCACTGGACTCCTGGTTTCAGAGAACTGTACCTTGGTATTTTTACCGGGTATTTCCGGATGGGAAGATCTCCGATGGTTCTGCATGTGGAAATGATGTTGCAAGCGAAAGAGAGATGTGTGCGAAATATATTCTGGAATCAGTGCTTTACTGGACAGAGGAATATCATATTGACGGATTCCGCTTTGACCTGATGGGACTTCTGGATGTAGATCTGATGAATCGGATCCGAAGTGAACTGGATCAGAGATACGGAAAAGGAAAGAAGATCATTTACGGAGAGCCATGGGCGGCGGATAAGACAGCTGTAGAAGGCAATAAAAAACTGGCAGCAAAAGAAAATATCGGACTTTTGGATGAAAATATCGGGGCTTTTTGTGACAGCACCCGAGATGGAATCAAAGGTTCCGCACTACGTGCAAAGAAAGCAGGGTTTATAAACGGCGCAGAAGGAAAAGAAGATGAAATGCTTGCAAGTGTGACAGCGTGGTGTGCAAATCCTTATCAAGCAGAAGGTTTTGAAAATGTGAAAGCACCTTCGCAGATTGTTACTTATGTATCGGCACACGACAATCATACATTATGGGATAAATTAAAAGAGACAGTCGTAGAGGAAAATGAATGTATGAGGCTGAATAAAATGGCAGCGGCAGTTTATATGACTTGTCAGGGAACATTGTTTTTCTTATCAGGAGAAGAATTTGCCCGTACAAAAGATGGACAGGATAATACCTTTAAATCACCGATTTCCCTGAATCGTATCAACTGGGAAAAGGCATGGGAAAATAGGGAACTGGTTCATTATTATCAGGGATTGATTGCACTTCGAAAACAGCTCTCCGGACTTTGTGACAAATCAAAAGACAGTTATAAACAAATCACGGATATGTGGAAAGAAAAAGACGTAGTAGGTTTTACTGTGCTCAATGATGAAGCATCAAGATGGAGTCAGGTGAAGATAATTTACAATGCAAAAAAAAGTAGTTATAAAGTGAAATATTTGGATGACGGCTGGGAAATCTTAAGCGATGCAGATGATAGCTGGTGTTGGAAAAAAGGAATCTGTGCAGACAGACAGATAGAAGCTGCACCGCAGAGCGTGTTGATACTTGGACGTAAATAATGATTAAGGAGGAGTAATGCATGAAGTGGATCTATGGCAGACAGGATTGGAAAACGTTGGAGAGAGGACTTGAAAACTGCTATCTTTTAACTAATGGTCTGGGAGGTTTTTCTTCGCTTACGATGACCGGAGCTGTGGCAAGAAATGATCATTCAGTATTCATGGTATGTACGAAAGCTCCAAATCACAGAGTAAATATGGTTCATCGTATAAAAGAAGAACTGGGTATTGGAGAATCAAAGTATGTTCTTTCAACTCAGGAATTTGCGGATGGAACAAAAGAAGAAGGATACCGTTATCTTACAGAATTTTCTTTTGAAATTCTTCCTTCGTGGCGTTATCTGATAAACGGAATAGAGATAGAAAAAGAGATTGTGATGGCACAGGGCAGCAATCAGATTGCAGTGAATTATCATCTGAAAAACCGTGGTCAGAAAGAGGCCGCTCTCTGTGTAACTCCGTTTTTTCAATTTGAACCCAAAGGGGAAGATTTGAAAGAAGATAAGATATTTTCAAGACAAGAGCAAAAGATTACCGATGGAAAGTATGCTCTTTTCTTTGAAACAAATGGAGAAGTAGAAGGATTCACAGAAAAGAAAGAGACGTATTTTTATAGCTACGATGAATGTGATGGAAGACGGGAAAATGGAACAGCAGGCGCAGTTTATCAGATTAAAAAACGAGTAAATCCAGGGGAAGAGACAGATTTAACAGTGATTTATTCGATGGAAAGTCTGAAAGGTATAGACGCAAAAAAAATATTTGATAAAATAAAAGAAGAGCAGATCCATTATCAAGAGAAGCTTATAAAGACTTCAGGTTTGAAAAATAAACTGGCACAGACACTGGTTTGTAGTGCAGACAAGTTCCTTTCAAAAAGAGAGTCTACGGATGGATTGACCATCCTTGCCGGCTTTCCATTTTTCGAAGACTGGGGAAGAGATACAATGATTGCACTTCCGGGAATCTGCATCTCCACAGGAAGAGTTGAAAGTGCAAAATCAATCTTGCGGACATTTGCATTTTATGAAAAAGATGGATTGATGCCAAATCTGTTCCCAGAGGGGGAGAATGAGCCACTTTATAATACTGTAGATGCGGCACTATTATTTATCAACTGCGTGTGGTTATATTATGAAAAAACTCAGGACATCAAATTTGTAGAGGAAATGTATCCGGTAATGCAAAGGATTATTTCCGGTTATGAGAGAGGAACAAATTTCAATATCCATATGGAAGAAGACGGTCTTATCAGTGCCGGAGCGGGGTTGGATCAGGTGACATGGATGGATGTACGTGTGGGAGAAATCCTTCCGACACCAAGACATGGGAAACCGGTGGAGATCAATGCTTACTGGTATAATGCACTTTGTATCATGCAAAAGTTTTCTGAAGTTTTGAAGAAAAATGAAGAGCAGAAATATGGAGAACTCGCACAGAAAGTGAAAGAATCTTTTGCACGAGAATTCTGGATGGAGGAAAAACGCTGCCTGAAGGATGTAATCTCAGAAACAAAGGCAGATACACAAATTCGCTGTAATCAGATATGGGCGGTGTCTATGCCGTTTACTATGCTGGACGAAGAGAAAGAAAGACAGATTGTAGATACAGTGTTTGAAAGGTTGTATACGCCTTATGGACTTCGGACATTAGATCCAAAAGACGAGAAGTTTCATGCAAGTTATGGTGGAGAGATGATAAAAAGAGATCTTGCTTATCATCAGGGAACTGTCTGGACTTTTCCGATGGGTGGATATTATCTCGCCTATCTAAAAGTAAATAAAGATTCAAGAGAAGCAAAAGAGATTGTGGCAAAGCAGTTGGAAGTGTTGGAAAGTGCAATGCGTGAAGGATGTATTGGCCAGCTCCCTGAAATTTATGATGGAGAGATTCCGGTTTCTTCAAAAGGATGTTTTGCACAGGCGTGGAGTGTAGGGGAAATCCTGCGTGTTTATGAAAAATTGGAGGAAGAATAAGATGGAATTTACCGGTGTATATCATAAAACATCAGAGCAGATGAGTTATCCTCTGGATGAGGACAGACTGATTGTAAATATTAAGACCGGGTATGATGTAAAACAGGTGTTTATCCATTACGGAGATCCTTATGAGGCCGGGATTCTGGGTGGAAATGAAAAATGGACAGGAAAAAGAGAGGAAATTATTTATAAAAAACGTCTGCCTTATCAAATCTGGTGGACAACAACGCTTCTTCCTGCATATAAAAGATGCAAATATTATTTTGAGCTGAGAACAGAAGAGGAAGTCTGGTATTATTTTGAAGACGGTTTCCTGACAGAAGAACAGCTTCAGATGGATGGCCGTATGCAGCAGTGTTTTATTGTACCATGGATGAATCCAGCAGATATAAACCGCACACCTGCATGGGTGAATGATACGATCTGGTATCAGATTTTCCCGGACAGGTTCTGCAATGGGACACCGGAAAAGAATGGAAATGATATCACACCGTGGAGAAATCACGGAACAGTGACAAATCAGGAAAAATTCGGAGGAAATCTGGAGGGAATCCGTCAGAGACTACAGTATCTTCAGGAGCTGGGAATTACCGGAATTTATCTGAATCCGATCATGGAAGCAGAATCTAACCACAAATATGATACTACAGATTATACAAAGATTGATCCGGCTTTCGGCAATGAAGAAATGATGAAAGCACTTTGCAGGGAAGCGCACGAAAAAGGAATCCGTATTATGGTTGACGCAGTATTTAATCACTGCGGAAGAAAATTCGCGCCGTGGATGGATGTACTGGAGCATGGGAAAGATTCCCGTTATGCGGACTGGTTTATGATAGAAGACTGGGAAGAGATCGGAAAACGAGCAGACACAAGAGACAGGCGCTTTTACTCTTTTGCATTTGCAGATACGATGCCAAAATTAAATACGAATAATGAAGAAGTAATTGAGTATTTTTGTAAGGTCTGCGAGGAATGGATTCAAAAATTTGATATAGACGGAATCCGTTTTGATGTGGGAAATGAAGTATCACATCGGTTCTTAAAGCGGATGCGAGAACATTTAAAAACGATAAAACCGGACATTTATCTGTTGGGAGAAATCTGGCACGATGCAAGCCAGTGGCTGCAAGGAGATGAATATGATTCCGTTATGAATTACCCGCTGCTCAGTGGAATCCATGACTTTTTTCTAGATAAAACGATGAAAAAAGAGGAATTTGAATATATGGTAAATCGTTGTTATACTATGTATATGCAGCAGAATAACGATGTACTCTTCAATCTGCTGGATTCCCACGATACAGAGAGACTTATGAACCGTTTTCATAATCTGGATAAATTCTATCAGCAGCTTGCAATTCTCTTCACACTTCCGGGAAGTCCTTGTATTTACTACGGAACAGAGATTGCGATGGAAGGTGCACATGACCCGGATTGCAGAAGATGTATGCCATGGAGCGAGATCGAAAGCAAAGAGAATCAGGAAAAAATTGCAATGATGCGGAAACTGATCATGCTTAGAAGAAACGAGGAAATGTGCAGAAGCCCGCATTTCCATTTTCCGGATACGTACAAAAATGATCGATGTGTAGAATATATAAAATTAGATGAAGAAGGTAATAAAATTGAGGTTCTATTAAATGCATCGGAGGAAGAAATAAAAGTAAAAGGAAATGGAAAAATTCTTTTTGCTCGAGAATTTGATGGAGAGATACTTGGTGTGAACGGAACACTCATTCGTAGAATTTAGAGAGCATGTAAAGAAAGGAGAGGATGTCCCGGTAGAACCAGATAATCTGCCGGAGAGATATCGAAATTGGGTATGGAAAATAAGAATAAATGGTGGAAAAATGCAGTCGTATATCAGATTTATCCGAAAAGCTTTCAAGATTCGGACGGAGATGGAATAGGTGATATTCCAGGAATTATCAGCAGACTGGATTATTTGAAAAAACTTGGAATAGATGCAATCTGGCTCTCGCCGGTGTATCGTTCTCCACAGGATGACAATGGATATGATATTTCAGATTATCAGGATATTGAGCCAATGTTCGGAACAATGGAAGATATGGAACAGTTATTTGTGGAGGCAAAGAAACGCGGAATCCGAATTATGATGGATCTTGTATTGAATCATACTTCAGATGAACACAGATGGTTTTTGGAAGCAAAGAAAAGTAAAGACAATCCGTATCATGATTATTATGTGTGGCGTGACGGAGAAGAAGACGTTTATCCAAACGATATGAATTCTGTATTCGGTGGACCGGCATGGGAGTGGGTTCCAGAATTGGGACAGTATTATTTTCATCAATTTTCAGTGAAACAGCCGGATCTGAACTGGGAGAATCCGAAAGTGAGAAGAGAGCTCTATGATATGATTCTCTGGTGGATGGAAAAAGGGGCAGGCGGATTTCGTTTGGATGTAATTGATCAGATTGCAAAAGAGCCAGATCTTAAGATCACAAATAATGGACCAAAGTTGCATGAATTTCTGCGTGAATTAAGCAGGGAAACATTTCAGAAGGGCGACATGATCACTGTAGGAGAAGCCTGGGGAGCAACACCGGAAATTGCAAAGAAATATAGTAATCCGGATGGAAGTGAATTTTCCATGGTTTTCCAGTTTGAGCACATTATGCTTGATCAGGAAGAAGGAAAGGAAAAATGGGACACTATTCCATTGAATCTGGTAAAGCTAAAAAAATGCCTTGCAAAGTGGCAGAATACTTTATATCAGGTAGGATGGAACAGTCTGTTCATGAATAACCATGATCTTCCTAGAATCGTGTCGCGCTGGGGAAATGACGGAAAATACAGAAAAGAGTCGGCAAAAATGCTGGCGACAATGCTTCATGGAATGCAGGGAACTCCTTACATTTATCAGGGAGAAGAGCTGGGAATGACGAATGTGCAGTTTGACAGCATTGAAGAATATGAAGATATTGAGACATTGAATATGTACAAAGAGCGTCTGAAAAAAGGATATCAGCCAGAAGAAATCCTGCATTCTATTTACGCAAGAAGTCGTGATAATGCCCGTACTCCGATGCAGTGGAGCAGTGAGAAGAACGGAGGCTTCACAACAGGAGAACCATGGTTTGCAGTGAATCCAAATTATATCAGGATTAATGCGAAAGAGGCACTGGAGGATGAAAATTCGGTATTTTACTATTATCAGAAGCTGATTCAGTTAAGAAAAGAAAATCCAGTATTCGTGAATGGAAAATTTGAACTTCTTCTGCCGGAAGATGAGAGAATTTTCGCCTATACGAGAACAGATGAGCATACAAAGATGCTGGTATGTACAAACTTTACGGATGAGGAAGTTAGCTGCCCATTGCTTGATGAGTGGAAAGACGGGGAAGTCTGGATCCAGAATTATGAGGACGGCAGAGAAGGAAATATATTGCGTCCTTATGAGGCGGTGATAATTGCATTTACTGGCAAATAGATTGAGTTTCTTTTTTGGCATCAAAATTCACTTACTATATTTCTTCCTGCCACGCTCATCAAGAAAGAACGCCCATTCTTCCTTGAGGTATTTCGGCATACGGGGCATAGAGACACCTCCTTTGTGCTGCCTAATTGCCGATTTGTTCCCGAAACGCAGAAATGCCCAAAACCGTTTCCCGTTGTATGGTTTCGGGGCGATTTTGGGCGTTTTCTTTCGATATGAGCGGCTTTGTTTTGACGGCGGTATCCTTTACCGCCAACCATTCAAAAGCCGCTGTTTGTCACTTCCGGGTAACAAAAAAGCGCCGTATTGCTACGACGCTTTTGTTTTGCCCGGAAGCTGGAGCAAGGGAACGCTATTCAATTATCTGTTGTACTTTTTCTTTCTGCTGACAACCGTTGTACCAATGGCAGCACCGCTGCTGACAAACAGCAGGGCAATCCACAGTGCAAGGTTGCTTGTATCGCCGGTCTGGGGAGATTTGGAATCGTCTTTCAGCTTCGCCGTTACGGTGTCGGCTTTTTCCACCGCTTCTTGTTCGGCTTATTTTGTTGCTGGTGTCCTTGGCATACCACCTGTTCATTATGTTGAGGAACGGGGTGAAGTCGTTATCCTGCGGCTTGTCACTGTCCACGCTGTTATTGATTGCAATAAAGCGTATCTGCTTCTTGGGGAACAGAATCTCAGTATAAAAGCCGACCTCAAGATAGTTTCTGCAGAAACGGCTCATATCCTTGACGATAATTGTGCCGATTTTCCAGGCTTCGGCTTCTGCAAGCATTGCCTGAAATCCGGGACGATTGAAGTTACGCCCTGTGTAACCGTCATTTTTCAAAAGATTGTTTGTAAAAAATTTGTAATTCTAAAAATTCATATAAACTGTAATCTATGTTATTCTATAGAAAAGTAAAAATACTGATGAAGAAAGCAGGAGGAAATTTATGAACATTGAATTAAGTATTTTGGATTGGATCCAGACGTTGCATACGCCTTTTCTGGATAAAATCATGGTATTTATCACAAGATTTGGGGATGCAGGAATTATATGGATTGTGTTGAGCATAGTATTGCTTCTGATTCCTAAAACGAGAAAAAGCGGTGCGGTTATGGTGGTTGCTTTAGTAGTAGATGTATTACTTTGCAATATTGTCTTGAAAAATCTTGTAGCACGGACAAGACCATATGATGTGAATACAGGTGTACACCTTCTGGTAGCAAAGCTTCATGATTATTCTTTTCCGTCCGGACATACGGCAGCTTCGTTTGCTTCGGTAACAGCTTTGTACCTGGCAGGTGAAAAAAAGCTTTGGAAATTTGCGCTTGTGCTGGCATGTCTGATTGCAATATCGAGGTTATATCTGTATGTACACTATCCGACAGATGTTCTTGGAGGAATTCTGTTCGGTGTGATTTCAGGATATTTAGGATATCGCAAAGTATTGAAATGAAGATGACCAAAGATTACCGACCGAGAATTATATGGAAGTCAGTTGGTATAAGCATCATTTTACATGGATTTTACAAAAACAGTTCTTTAAGAAGGTAGATATGAAAGTGTATTCAGATGTATAATTAATTCTTAAGCGTAGCTATAAAATATTCAAATTAGCAAAAGGAGATAAGTAGACAAATGAAAAAGAAGCAGTTAAAACCAGAACCATATATGATGAACAGGGAACTGTCATGGTTAAAATTTAATGAGAGAGTATTAAATGAAGCAGGGAATCCGAGAGTACCTTTAGCAGAACGACTTACTTTTGCGTCTATTTATCAATCTAATCTGGATGAATTTTATATGGTGCGGGTAGGTACACTGATGGATCAGATGGAATCATCGGAAGTAGTCCGTGAGAATAAAACCAATATGACCAGCAAAGAGCAGGTAAAAGCGATCATTGATGCAACAAGAGAGCTTGATATAAAGAAAGCAGTTATTTACGAGCAGTTAATGGGAGAACTAGAGCCGCAGGGAATCCGGGTTATCAATTTCAACAAGCTTTCAGGAAAAGAAGGGGAATTACTGGAAACTTACTTTGATAATGAAATTGCACCATATCTGTCTGCGAATATCATCAGCAAACAGCAGCCGTTTCCATTCTTACAGAATAAAGAGATCTATGCGGTTGCACTGCTTGCAACGAAGGGTGGAAAGACAAAAACGGCGATCATTCCGTGCAGTAACAATGTATTTAAGCGTCTGATCGACATTCCGACCAGACCGGGAACCTTTATGCTCTCGGAAGAACTGATTCTTCATTTTTTGCCGAAATTATTTAAAAAATATGAAATCAAAGAAAAATCTCTCCTGAGAATTACGAGAAATGCGGATATTGATACAGAAACCATTTATGATGAAGATATGGATTACAGAGATGCCATGGAAAATCTGGTAAAGCAGAGAAAACGTATGAATCCTGTCCGCATGGAATTCTCCAGAAAGATCAACAAAAAGCTGATCGCAGAGATCTGCAAATATATTCATATGGATAAAAACCACGTATTTATGTCGAGAGTACCACTTGATTTATCATTTGTATTTGCAATCCAGAATTATCTGAGAATGCAAGGAGCAGAAAAGGAAAAGCTGTTCTATCAGAAGAGGAGTCCGCGAATGACACCGCAGCTGAAAGAAAAAGAAAGTC
This sequence comes from Coprococcus sp. AF102-57, assembly GCF_027686195.1. NCBI lineage: Bacteria > Bacillati > Bacillota > Clostridia > Lachnospirales > Lachnospiraceae > Coprococcus > Coprococcus sp. AF102-57. The sequence goes on from NZ_JAQCSY010000005.1 coordinate 68,729, forward strand.
TGATCGCACAGATTGAGCAGAAAGATGTTCTGTTATCTTATCCATTTGAAAATATTAAATCATTTACCAACCTGCTTTATGAAGCGGCAAGAGACGATTCTGTAGTGTCCATCAAGATGACCTTGTACCGTCTGGCTGTCCGTAGTCAGGTTGTGGATGCACTGGTTGAAGCGGCAGAAAATGGAAAAGAAGTTGTGGTACTTGTAGAACTTCGAGCAAGATTTGATGAGGAAAGCAATATTGAATACTCCAGAAAGCTGGAAGAAGCCGGATGCCGTGTAATTTATGGTCTGAATGGATTCAAGGTACATTCAAAACTTTGCCTGATCACCAGAAAGACAGATAAAGGTCTGGAATATATTACTCAGATCGGAACCGGTAACTATAATGAAAAGACTTCTACTTTATATACAGACCTGTCACTGATCACAGCAAAGCAGGAAATCGGAAAAGAAGCGGCAGAAGTATTTGCATGTCTGCTGCGCGGTGAGACGATAGAGGAAACGCACATCCTGCTGGTTGCACCGAAATGTCTCCAGAATAAAGTACTCGATATGATCGATGAGGAAATACGTCACGCAAAGAACGGGAAAGATGCGTATGTCGGAATCAAGATCAATTCACTGACTGATAAAGTGATCATTGAGAAGCTTGTGGAAGCATCACAGGTGGGTGTGAAGATTGAAATGATCGTCCGTGGAATCTGCTGTATGATTCCTGGTATCAAAGGATACACAGAAAATATTAAAGTAATCAGCATTGTCGGAAGATTTCTGGAGCATTCCCGTATTTATCGTTTCGGAACGCCGGACAGAGAAAAAGTGTATATTGCATCGGCCGATTATATGACGAGAAATACGCTCCGACGTGTGGAGGTTGCAGCTCCGGTTCTGGATGATACGTTGCGTGAAAGACTGGACTGGATGTTTGACACCATGATGAAGGATGATGAAAAAGGAAAAGAACTGACTGCAGATGGCGATTATGTAGATCGTGATATCAATGAAGAAAAGCTGGATTCACAGGAAGTATTCTATGAGACGGCGTATAAAAATACGGAAAAGAAATAGTAGAGAATATTTGAGCAAAATAAACGGGGCTGTGAAAAAAGAATACTCCCCCAAAAAAGAAAGACCAAGAGTTTATAATGAACTCAAGGTCTTTCTTTCTGTTATAATTAACTTGCAATGAAAATTAATAACATAATCTATTCTAACCCAAAACAGGTAGTTTTGCCAATGCTAATTCAAGATTATTTGGACATCTGTGATCCAGTGCTGACTTTTGATAGATTTATGGGAGAAATCGAACTGGAGAAATATCTGAAAAATATTCCTCAACATGATACAGGAAGACTCAGGTATGACCCGGTCAGCATGCTGAAAACAGTTTTGTTTGGATTTATGGCGAATGGCTATATATCATTACGTGAACTGGAGGATCAATGTAAAGTCAATCTCCGTTTCATGTATCTTATGGATCATCAAGCACCTTCTTATCGTACTTTCGGCTACTTCATCAACGAAGTACTTGCTGATTCCATTGAAGAAATATTTCAAGATATAAACAAAAAAATCTTCGAGACAGAGCATGTGGATCTTCAACATCTATACATTGATGGATCCAAGTTTGAAGCAAATGCGAATAAATACTCCTGGGTATGGAAAAAAGCAACCGAAAAATCCAGATACCGTCTCTTTGGTAAGATCACTACACTATTTGAGGAAATCAATGAGGAACTTTCATGTACAGGTATGAAACTTTGTATCAATAGTGAGTACGCACCAGAGTATCTGAAGGAAGCTGCTGAACAGTATGCAGAAGTCTGGCAGATTAATGAAGCAATGTTTGTTCATGGCAGGGGACATCGCAAAACTACACAACAACGTCATTATGAGAAACTCAAAGAGTATGCTGTTAAGTTGGAAGAATACGTGGAAAAAATCAAAATCTGTGGAGAAGATCGCAACAGCTACTCGAGAACAGATCATTCAGCCACTTTTATGCGAATCAAGACAGACTACATGGGAAATGACCAGTTGCTTCCAGCTTATAATGTACAGGTTGGTGTTGCAGATGAATACATTGCTGTTGTTGATGTAAATCAGTCGGTCATTTTTTGCGGACAGTTCAATACATGCCTGTCTGTTTCGCTCCCTGCTCCTGCGTTTGCTCTCGTTTGATTTCTCCCTCTGTATCTTCTTGGCACAAGCAGGACAATACTTCGATATGCCAGAGCGGGGAACATATTCAACACCGCACACCGTACAATTCTTAGGCTTTAACGCAGTCCACCGCTTTGTCGGTGTGATATGTAATTCACCGACAAAGCCGATGAATTTATAATAAATCTTGATTTCCTGCCGCACCATTCCGTCTGTAAGTTTCTCACGTTCCGAAACAAGTATCTTGTCTATAAGTGCGTTTATGATGGTTGCGTCCAGTTCCTTAATGCCTTGATAGTTGCGGATTAGGGAGAGGAAATCACGGACACCCTGCGTCTTCTCATAGCTGTCGCTGAGCGTTTCCGTTACCTCTTTCAGCCTTGCTTCAATTTCAAGCTGTTCTTTCTGGTATTTTCCCGACATCATCTCAAAATTCCGCTCGGTAATACGCTCCATCACCTTATCTTCATAGAGTGAGGAAAACAGCCTGTCCAGTTCTGCAAGGCGTTTGTTCAGTTTTCTTTGCTCCTTTTCCAGTGCCTTTGCCTTGCTCTGGTCTGTTTCCGTGAGCCGCTTTTCAATCGCCCTCACTGCCTTTTCATCATTGACTGCCATATCCGCAAATCGGTTGATGTCGGTGAGGACAGCGTTGAACAAGTCCCTCGCTTCAATGCTGTGTGCGGTACACATGATATTACCGTATCTGCCATAATTATTGCAGGAATATTGTACGCAGTCGATGATGTCGGGGCGTTTCCTCCTGTTGGCACTCATAGCCCGCATCGCATAGCCGCAGTCCGCACACTTAATAACGCCTGCAAAGATGTTCTCAAAGCCGCCCTTGTTTTCTGGTAATCTGCGGCTTGTAATAAGCTGCTGTACGGTATCAAATTCCTCCTGCGTGACTATCCCCTCATGGGTGTCTGGTATCACTTCCCATTCTTCGGGCAGCTTAGAGGGGCGTTTCTTGCTTTTCATGTTGGCGGCAATCCGCTTGTAGCCTGCAAGGTTTCCCGCATATATCGGGCTTCTTAAAATGCCCCTTACGCTGTTCTCGCTCCAAATATAACGGTTCTCCTCATTCTCCTCAAAATACCTCTCATAGCCTGTTGCCCCCTGCTCCGCCGCATAAGCGGCGGGGCGTAAGATATGCTGTTTGTTGATGTGCTTGCGGATTTTGGCGATTCCGTTGCCCGCTAACGCAAGGTCAAATATTTCCCTTACCACATGGGCAACTTTGTCATCTATCAGCAGATGGTTGTGGTCGGCGGGGTCTTTGACGTAACCGTATGGTGCTGTCGTCCCCATGAATTTCCCCTGCTGAAACCTCGCTCGGTACGCCGATTTTATCTTGACCGACACATCGGCGGAATACATTTCGTTTAGGATGTTGCGGAAAGGCGTGATGTCCATAGCGGATTTATTGAGCGTGTCCACGCCGTCATTGACCGCTATATACCTCACATTATGCTCTGGGAAAAACACTTCCAGATACAGTCCACAATCAAGATAGTTTCTCCCCAGACGGGATAAATCTTTCGTAATCACGCAGTTTATCAGACCGCTTTCAATGTCTTTTATCATATTCTGGAAACTTGGTCTTTGGAAATTTGTACCAGAATAACCATCGTCCACATACGTTTTTGCTATGTGCCATCCCTGCTTTTTCACATAATCCGTGAGGATGGATTTCTGTGTCGCAATGCTCGCACTCTCGTTATCCGTACCATCGTCTTTAGATAAGCGGCAATAAATGCCGACTAAATAGATTTTCTTTTCTTCTTTGATTCCTGCCATACTGTAAAACCTCCGTATCTGTCCTATCTGTTTTCATGTCCCATTGCGTACATTCTAAGCGGACAGCCCCTCATTGTCGAAGGTGTCGCCCTCGGCAATCTTCTTCCGAATATCCTCGGAGATAATCGGGACAAACGCTTCTGTAACGGTCTGTGTGCCGACATATTCACGGCTGATTATCATCTGCACTGGTGCTTTTGGCACGATACGCTTTCTCTTTTTATCTGCTTTCTTATCCTCGCCCATACTTAAATCTTCCTTTCCAGACAGGGCAGGGAAGAGTTTGGAAATGTCCCCGCCCTGCCAATCAGATACCATTAATCCTCGCTGTTTAATTCTTTCTGTAATGCTTTAAGGAGTGCCGCCGCTTCATCAGCGTTCAGCGTGATTCCCTTGCCGCACTTTTCACGGTTCGGGGAAAAGCTGCGGATGTCATACTTCGGCTCTTTCCCATTCCATGAAATGAGATTGATTTCCTTTGTGTAGCCACTGTCGCCCGTAGACAATACTGCGATTTCCTTTACGATTTCATACTGGATTTCTCTCATTCTCCATACCTCAACTCTCTGTATTTACTTCCCGAAAAAAGAAGATTAGCGGCTGTCACGGTTGCGTTTCCTCTGCAACTCACGCTCCAAAAGTTTGATGATGGTTTCCTCCATCTGCTTCGGCGTTGTGTTCTTCGGAAAGTATTTTTTCAGCTTGCTTGTGTTGATTTTCAAGGTTTCTTTCTGGTTGCCCTTTTCCTCCGTCATAATCGCAAATATCGTATCCATGTCAAGCCGCCCGCTCTGGCTTAACTGTTTCATCCGCTGTGCCTGTGAGAGTGAGGGCGTTGCTTCTTCGCTCTCCATCGTGGCAAAGAGGTTTTCCTGCTCGTCTTTCTTCAAGAAGGACAGTTCCACCGCAGGCGTGAGGGCGATTTTCCCCTCGTCCACCATCTGCAAAATCGGCGGTATCAGTTCCGTCAGGCGGATAAAACGCTGCACGGTCATCCTGCCCACGCCGAAGCCCTGTGCCACCTTGTCGTCCGTCCGCAACTTCGTCACAACTTGTGACGAGGTTAAGTCTGTGCGGAAACCCTGCCGCTTCATGGCTTCGGATTTCATCTTGTAAGCAAACGCCCGCTCCGATGGCAGGATATTCTCACGCTGCAAATTGCTGTCTACAAGGGTGATGATGGCTCGGTCACGGTCTAAGGGCAGGACAAACGCAGGCACGGTATTTATCCCTGCAAGTTCAGAAGCACGGACACGCCGCTGTCCTGCAATCACTTCATAACCGTCCCCGTCCTCTTTCGGGCGTGTGATTATCGGCGTGACAATGCCAAATTCCTTGATGCTTTCCGCTAACTCTGACAGTGTTTCATCTTCTGCCACATGAAACGGATTGTCGGGGAACGGGTACAAGTCTTTGGTCTTTAACACCTTAAAATCCTGTTTCTTCATTCACATATCTACCTTTCTTTCGCTCTGCTTCTATGATTTTTCTGCAATTCTTCCAACACTTCGGGCGGTATTTTTGACAGCAGCCGCCCCATCTGCTCGTTGGTTCTCTGCAATTCAAATATCTTCTGATTCGCTTTCTGCACCTTTAGTTCCTGCTCGTACTTTTCATCACGCATACGCCCCGCATAGTCTGATTCCTGCCCAATTCTCTCTTTCAAACTGTCGATATACGCCTGCTGTTTCCCGATTTCCTTAGAGAATTTCTCCACGTCTGGCAGCCATGCAGAGAGTAAATCTAACGCTTTATCCCTTTTCTTCCCTGCGTTAAAGGCGTTGATGTCGGATAGGGCAGACACGATTTCTTCATACTGTTTATCAAGCCTGCCGCCTAATTTATAGAGCCATGTGGGGACGTGTTTCCGCTTGGTTTCCATTGAGGACTGCCCCCGTTCAAGCTGATTCCACCGTGAGGACATCCGCTCATGGTAGGCGGTCTGCCACTCGGATAATGATTTCTGGTTGCCTAAGATAGCTTTCGCTGACAGCTTATTGTCTGGCGTAATCGGCACAAAGCAGAGGTGCATATGGGGCGTTCTCTCGTCCATATGGACGACAGCGGAGAGGATATTCTGCTTTCCAACACGCTCCGAAATGAAGTCAAGAGCCGTCTGGAAATACGCTTTTTGTTCTTCGGGCGGTAACTGGTTCATAAATTCTGGTGAAGCTGTGATGAGCGTTTCCACCATCATCACGCTGTCTTTCCTTGTCCTGCACCCCGCTTCGGCTACCATGCGGTTAATCTCTTTCTTGTAGGTGTACTTTGGTGGTGCTATGAGATGGTAATTGTTTTTAGAGCGTTCCATATCTATATCTGGGTTGCTTTTGTAGGCTTCTTTCTTCCGCTCGTTGTGGCGTTCACAAGCCGCAACGCCGCCCGCTTTTCGTTTCTGGAAACGCAGGATTGCATAAGGCATAGGCGGATTCCTCCTTTCTTTCGGCGGGTGACCGTCCTTTGGGGTGACAGCGGTGACGGTGGTGACAGCAGTTTTGGGATACCCCCTGCCGACTGCCGCAACTGTCACCCTCACCCCCTGCATGACGGTCATGTCGATGATGACGGTGTTTTTGGGATACCCCCCTCGCAAGAGCCGTCACCGTCATGCCGCCATTCTTTTATCCGAAGCCGTAAGGCGTAGGATAGCAGGGCACAGCCCTGCCTTAAGGGAGTCCAGAGGGAACGTCTGGCACACGACTTTGCAGGGCAAAGTGTAGTGTGTTACACCCTGTAAACGCAGTCGGAAAAATCGGAATGATTTTTCTGACCGCAGGGGTGGTTTTACACGACCGAAAAGGGCGAGTAAATCTCACGCCTGCATTTTGCGTTTACGGGGTGTTCTCCCGTAGGGATGACAGCGGCAGGGTATCCTAAAATCACTGTCACCACCGTCACTGCTGTCACCCGCAGGGCAGAGCCGCCAGCTTTACATGGCTTTAAGCGTCAATGACAGTAACAGGGGGGCATCCTAATATCGCTGTCACCACCATCACCGCTGTCACCCGCCCTCCTTGCAAGGGCAATCCGCCTGCCGTCTTTCCTGCGGCTGTACTGGTAGCAGATACGGTTCTCGCTTAAAAATGTGGTGCGGTATTCATTCAGCCATTTCGTAATCACCGTGGGTATGGTTTCCGTTTCCCCCATAGCGGCTAACAGTTCCGTTGCCGTGCCTATCCATTCTTCCTTATCCCTCATAAAATCCACCAACCGAAAAAGGACATCTGGTATCGTTTCTTTCGCAAGCTGCTCCTGCGTTTTCCGCTCCACAAGCTCCCAACGGCAATCACGGAAACGCAGCGTGTATTCCTGATAAGGCGTGTCCCTGCCCGTCACATACAGCTTGGCGGTGTCAGACGCACGTTTCTCCTTTTCCAGAACAAAGGTAGCGTCCGCACTCCCCGTTAATCCTGTCGTCCCAGACACCTTGTTGAACACGTCGCTGTCATTCTGCTTTCGGATGTGGTGTACGACAATGACCGCCAGAGAGTGCCTGTCGGCAAAGTCTTTGATGAGGGAGATGTCCCCATAGTCGCTTGCATAGGCATTGTCTTTTGAAGCTGTACGGACTTTCTGCAAGGTATCAATGACAATGAGCCTGCTGTCTGGGTAATCTTTCAGATAATCTTCAAGCTGCACGATAAGACCGTCTGACAGCTTGCAGCTTGCCACGGCAAAGTGGAGCCGCCCGCTTGCTTCGTCCGTCAAACGAAATAACCTGTCCTGTATGCGGCAGAACGTGTCCTCAAGGCAGAGGTAAAGCACATCGCCCTCCATTGTCGGCATATCCCATAAAGGGATTCCCTGCGACACGCATAAGCATAGCTTCAGCATGAGCCAGCTTTTGCCTATCTTCTGTGAGCCGCAGAACAGCGATAAGCCTGTCGGGATAAGGCTGTCCACCACAAAGGATGGTTTCTCAAGCGGTTCATAAAGGAGCGTTTCGGCGTTGACTGTCTGTAACTTCTGCATGGCTTTCCTCCTTTCGGGCGGTGTCTTTGTTTTCGTTGCACATAGGCGTTGACCTCCTTAAAAATAGATTTACTCCCACGGAAAAAAGTGAGAGTATGTAATGCCGCCAATCCCACACAAATAAAAAACAGATTTCTTTTTCGGGCGGTGTCGGTCACGGTTGGAGATATTTCTTCAATTTCCGCCTTTACTTTCTCCTTTGCAATCGCAACAGATTTCTGTATTGCCGAAGCGGTGCAATGCTCCATAGCGGCGATTTGGTAAAAATTGAACTCATACTCGTAGTAGAGCAGGAAACGCCGCCTTTGTATCTCTGGAAGGCTCCCAACCGCCTTATAGAGCGTTTCATTCCGTTCTTCCTCAACCATGCGTTCATCAAGGCTCTTAGGCACACGCAACGCCCGTCTGTAAAGGGTTTCGTCCCATACCTCGTTAAACTCCCTGTGCCGCTCGTCCCATTAGAAAAGATTCCTGTTCCTGCGCTCCATCTGCCGAAACTCCATAAAGAACTGTTCCGACACTTCCAACTCGTGGGATTTGCCCTGCCCGTCCTTAAAGCTGATAAAATACCTTGTGCCGCTTTCCGTGGATTCCTCCCGAAGCGTGTATGCCTTAACCCTGTATGCCATCCTGTTGTCCTCCTGCAAAAAATGAGTGAGGGGATTTCCATCCCTCACCCAGTAGCCCGCAGGATGGCAGGCTGTTTTAGAAGCTATAAAATTTTCCGCAGCTTCTTCCGCAGATGGTCTAACCTCGCATAGATGGCACCAGTCGTCAAATGCACAAGCGGGGCAATCTCCTTTGTGGAATACCCCTGCATTTTCAGCAGGACGATTTTCAAGGTACGCCCGTCCACCGTGACTAATACTTGATAGAGATTTTCGCTCTCAATCTCTTCCAGTAACTCCGCAACCGTACCCACTTCCGCCTGCCGCTCCCTGCCTGCCATGTCCTCAAGATATTCCGCAACGTCATTCGTCCATCGGTAAAACCGCCTGTTGGAATTGAAGTCTGCCCTGTCCGCCATGCGTATCTGCTCAATGGTCGCTTCATCAACGCCGCACTCACGCAGCAGCTTTTCCTCCGCTTCTTTCCAGATACGCCATTTCCTGTCCTCCCGTCCGTGGTTGTATGCCATTCTTACTTCCTCCAATCAGAATTGATTGAGAGGGCAGAGAAAAGCCCCCTCATCTTCCCAAAGGAAAAAACAAGGGGGCTGAACGCCTTAAATTTTAATTTTCTATTATCTTTCTTAGTTTTATTAGGATTCTGGCTTTGCGTTTGTTTACAACGCTCTGGGTTATGCCCAACCTCGCCCCGACTTCACGCTCGGAAAGTCCGTCAAAAAAGATTGCCTGTATCAGCTCCTGTTCACTATCCGACAGCAAAGGCAGGGCGGCTTTCAGCCTGTCCACCATGACCGCATTGACAACGGTTTCTGCAATGTCCACCGCTTCATCAGTGATAAAGTCCAGAGGATTCCCCTCGCTGTCCGTAAATCCGTCGAGAGATAGCAGTCTATTCTTTGTATCTAATTTTTGCAGATAACGCCACCGTTCCTTGTCACGGTAGAAGTCTGTGTATTGCTCCCTCACGACTTCAAGCAGACAGCCTTGAATGGGGATAAACAGCTTGTCCATATAGGTCTGGTCGGATTCCCTGCAACGGCAGAACTCCGTGTAGGATAATTCCACATAGCCGCCACTTTCTCTGATATATACCTTTCTTGGTGCATATTTCACCATAAATACCTCCCATCTGAATTTTTGAAATGTAAAAAATCCAGATGGAGAGGCGGAGAACGACACCGCATATCAGAAACAGCCCTACGGCACTTTCCAACAAAAATCGACAAAAGAAAAACCGCAAAGGCTCTGTGACCTTTACGGTTATAGGAAATAGTAATTCTATTGTATGGAGATTGTACTTCTACTTTCAAGGTGAGAAGTACCGTTGCACTGGCAGAAATTTTTTTAACTGGTTTCCTGCCGTTCTCTGATATGCTATGTATTGATAAATTTTGCTTCGTATGAGCAGATAGATAACTGCCCGAAAAAAGGACATAAAAAAATCCCTCCAAATTTAAAAACAAATTCAGAGGGTAATTTAGGGTATAACAAAATAACCCACCCGAATATCGTTTTTTTTATTTGGTGAGTTTGTTCTTTCAAATACGAAACAAATGCTCATGTACGGTAAAGTATCACAAGAAAATTATGTCGAATTGACAGCCGCCTCCGCTATACCGAATAAGGAAATAAAGAGTCCTCAAATTTTGCGCTACTAAATGAAGACGAGCGGAAGTAATCTCCCGCTCGTCAGTAAACTTAACTATGCCATATCAATCCCGCTTCTTTCCCGCCACCGGCACTAAGAACAGCGCGGGCAACAGCAGGAAAGCGGTACAGACCAGCCCCCAGGGTATGGACACCTGCTGGGCTACCAGCCCCACAATAGGCCCGCCGATGATCTGCCCGAAAGAGTCCAGCTGTCCGCTGGTGGAAAAGACTGTGGCGCGCATTTTCTCATCCACTTGGTCGTTCATCCAGGCGGCCAGCACAGGCTCCTTGATGGTGCGCATAAGCCCCGCCAGCAGGAACACCAACAACATGAACCAAAAGCTCCGCCCCACCGCGAAGAGAACCAGGAACAGGATATACCCGGCGCTGGTGGACATGACCACACTGGTTCGGCTGACAGTCCCTTTTTTCTCCATGCGGGCGATGAGCAACTGAGAAGCCAGAATACCTAAGCCGTTGCCGATAAGACTGATAACACCGAACCAAGTGACGCTGTTCAGCGGCCCGATAACGGGTATTACCGTGTCATCCAGAAAATGAGCGGTGGAGAGCCGGTCAAAGCCTTCACTGGCAAGTCCCCCGCATAGTGTGATTGCTAAGAGCGCCAGCAACACAGGTGCGCCTTTCACAAAGCCCAGGTTGAGCTTGAACAGGCAGACAAAGTCTTTAAGCAAGCCCTGCCGTTCCTCAATAGCAGGGGAGAAGTTGGTTTCTGGCATGATGCGAACCATCACCAGCCCCAACAACAAGCACAAACTGCCCCCCAAGATGAGAGGCATTTGCAGGTTTATGTTTCCCAGCAGTGTGCCCAGCACCACGCCCAGAACGCCGCCGATTTGCCCCATTTGACTGCCCCGCAGGAACACCTTGTCTATGGGTTTGTCCTCTTCCTCCGAGGCAATCCACGCCTCCAGAGCGCCGGTGATGAAGGTATCACCGCAACCCCAGACAACCTGGGCCAGCAGAACCGGCGCGAACCACGGTAGCGCACCCTCCATCAGAAAGCCCAGGCCGTAGAGGAACATTCCAATCAGCACCGAGCGCCGACGGCTATACAAATCCGCCACCACACCGGTGGGCATCTCGAACAGAAAGCAGGAGGTCTCCTGAACCGTCCCTACCAGGACAAGCTGGAAAGCATCCAGCTGCACCACCTCCAGGTGGTACACGATGGAAAGCACTGTGGACATAGAAACCGCCAGGGAACAGACAAATCGGAACAGCAGGTAGACAGAATATGCCTTTGAATTTTTAGCAAACATGAAGTTACATTCTCCTTTCAAATCTCATTTTATATGACTTTTGCAAGCTGTTAAGCTAACTTGTGGAACATATGCCGAACCTTATCTATACGGCTATTCGGGCGGCGGGGTTGGCAAATAAATTTACCAATAGCTGGCTGGTATCCTTTTAACTCTGTCAAGCAGACTCCCTGCCCATTTGTGAAATAAGTTAAATCGTTCCTGTATTCTTGAATACATCTAGCAGGGATTTCTCCTTTCAGAATGACCTCGTCATTCTTTATCTGAGTACTTACAATATCTGCACAATACCTTGGAGCATCATGATACGCCCGTGAGAGATATTCCTGCGGTGCATAAATTTCAAAGTGGAGATATGGCTCTAATAGTTCTGTCCCTGCTTTTTTTAAAGCCTGCTCCAATACGATAGGGGAAAGCAGCCGAAAGTCTGCGGGGGTACTTACAGGACTATAATACAATCCATATTCAAAACAGATTTTACAGTCTGTCACTTTCCATCCATACAGCCCCTGCTCGCAGCCATAAAGAACCCCCTCCATAACCGCATTTTGGAACGATTGATTTAAATATCCAAGTGAAACTCTGCTTTCATACTGCACTCCGCTTCCAATAGGGAGCGGCTCTATGGACAACCCGACAGAAGCCCAGAAAGGATTTGGCGGGACTTCTATGTGGATGGTATATTCTGCTTTTCTAAGCGGTCTTTCCATATATATAACAGTAGGCTCTTTTATTTCTGCCTCCACATGATATTTTTCCTCAAGGATGGCACAAATGACTTCCATCTGCACATTCCCCAAAAAAGATAACATAATCTCATGGGTAACAGTATCAATGTCAAAATGCAAAAGAGGGTCTGTATCAGCAATCTCTGCGAGGGCATTTAACAGGGCTTCCCTTTGCTCCGGCTTTTGCGGCTCTACCGTTGTCCGAAGTAATGGCATGGGATTATCAATCCGTGTTTTGTGAGGCAGGAGTTTTTCATTTCCCAGGATATCGTTCAGTTTCAAAGTATCATCAGCTAAAATAACAATTTCTCCCGGACAGGCATGGTCAGCCGGGACGATTTCACCGTTTGTCGGAACACACATCTCTGTGATTTTTATTTTCTCTTTTTCAGATATTCTAATAACATCCCTCAAATGCAATGTTCCGCTATATATACGCACATAAACAAAACGCCGCCTTTTCTCTGAATATTCAATCTTAAAAACCTGCCCGCATAGTTCAGATTGACCTTCAGGCGTTGATGAATAAAATTTACTGGCAATTACTTCTATAAGCTGCCGAATCCCCAGATTGTTTTTAGCGCTTCCGTGATAAACGGGAAATAACGTTCCGTTTTGGAATCTCCTGTTTTCTTCCTGTTCCAGTTCTGACATTTTAAACGGTTTCCCTGACATATATTTCTCTAATAGTTCATCGTTTCCCATAATTACCGCATCCCACTGTTCCATATCGTCATTGTCCGTTACATTTATATGGGGATGCTGCCCAACCTTTTGCTTCACTATAATTTCCGAAGAAAGCTTTGCTTTCATTTCCCGATATACCATTGGCAAATCAATCCCCTCTTGGTCAATTTTATTGATGAAAAAAATTGTCGGAATCTTCATTATCTGTAGTGCATGAAACAGTATACGGGTCTGTGCCTGTATGCCATCCTTTGCAGAAACTAATAATACTGCTCCGTCTAATACGGATAAAGAACGGTATACTTCCGCCAAAAAATCCATATGGCCTGGCGTATCTATAATGTTGACTTTTACATCCTCCCACTGAAAAGATGTCACTGCTGTCTGGATAGTGATTCCCCTTTGACGCTCCAAATTCATTGTATCTGTCCTTGTTGTGCCTTCATCTACGCTCCCTAGTTCTGCAATTGCACCACTGGTATACAATAAACTTTCCGTTAATGTTGTCTTTCCTGCGTCAACGTGAGCCAGAATGCCTATGTTAATTATTTTCATGTGATTTTCCTCCTATCAACACCCAAAAAAGGGCATAAAAATACCCAGTGATAAATACTCCTATCACTGGGTAAATAACTCCAATAGCCCCAAAACACTTATATGTTTTCGGGCATATAAAATTACATGATAAAAGTATTCTTAAACTGGGTACAAAAAACTAAGCCCCATATTAAAAGTGAAACGAGACTGCTACTTTTTGTTCCCACTATCAAATTGACAGTTTATTTAAGAATACCTTGCCGCATATTTATTAACTCCTTGTATAATACTGAATCTAATTATATTCCTTAACCCTTTATTTGTCAAGACCCTTTATTTGTCAAGCTGACAAACTAAAGCAGAAAAAGCGGCAGGATTTCCCCCTGCCACTAATCATCTGTTTATGCAAAAATAATTTCCTTTTCCACAATCTCCCTCGCACAAGCCCTTATGTTATTGAGGCATCCTGTCCATTCTAAGGCGTTTTCTGCCTTTAGCTGTTCCGTTATGCCCTGTGCCTGTTTCATACCCTCTATGAGCCTTTCAAAGCGTTCCTGTGCCTGTCTGTTGATGTCGGCAAGGTAGGCGTTTAGCCTGCCGCTTGTAAGAAGATTGGTGTATGTAACTTTACGGTACTGTTTTAGATAATCTAAATGCCGTTGCCCCCAGATGCCTATTGCCTGTTCTTCTTCGGCGGGTACAGTTAAGCACGGTATCAAATAATCCCCTTGCCTTTCGTATTTGCCGCCCAGTTCCTCAAATAATGATTTTGCCATTGTCTGTTACCTCCACATTCTTTTTTATTTTGAATGTCCGCAAAATCCGTCCTACATCAGTATCGCTCAGATATGGATTGTTTTATTCCATTAATGAATAAGTTTTATACTACATATGGCTTCTATCCGAAGTACCCAGTAGCAGATGCCGGATATGGTTCTTACAACAATTACATCTTCTGTGAACAGCAAGGAATAGAAAAATATATGAAGTTTCCCATGTTCAAGAAAGAGACTACTGACAAGAAATACCATGAAGATCCATTTCGTGCAGTAAATTTTCCAATCGGGGAAGACGGAATCATGCGTTGCCCAAACGGGAAAAACTTTTATCTTCAGTATCGAAAAAACGTAAAAGGGAACAAGTATGGGCGACAGGAAGAAGTGTATCAGTGTGAAGACTGCTCCGGCTGTCCATACGCAGAACAATGTAAAAAGACAGACAAAAACCGTACTGTTCGGATCAACCGCGAACTTACAGCGATGCATCAGGAAGTGATAGAAAATCTCGAAAGTATCCAGGGAGCGCTTCTAAGGATGAACAGATCCATTCAGGCAGAAGGTACCTTTGGTATCATGAAAAACGACCGGTGGTACAAAAGAATTGTCCGAAGAGGAATAAAATCTGTATTGCTTGAAGTATTTCTCGTTTCTATCGGACACAATCTTTATAAATATCACAACAAACAGAAAAAAGTTACAGCTGCCGCATAGGAGTTCATAATAGCATTCTTATGGGGTAAGGGGAATTATACCCTTTTTTATGCAATATAACTATTATTATAACCATAAGCAAAAGGACGCATGAAAAAACTCTCGTTTTTTCACACGCCCTATAAAATCAGCAGATACAGTTGACAAAGAGGGACGTTTGTGATATTTTAATTAAGTCGCAAACGTCATATGGGGGATTAGCTCAGTTGGGAGAGCGCCTGCCTTGCAAGCAGGAGGTCACGAGTTCGAATCTCGTATTCTCCACTTTAGTGTATAGTGTAGTAGCATTGCTATTGCACTATTTTTGTGTATTTGACAAATTTATATATGTGCTTTATAATACACTTAACAGGAAAGTCGGAAGGTAACCGCAATTTACCCACTCCGGCGAAAATAATCTAGTTTAGAAAGTAGTCGTCAACTCGCCAAAAGTTTAGGACGGCTACTTTTTATGTGTATAATTAAGTATTGCAACAATAAGTACCGCAACGGATACGATGAGTTGTAATTCTTCATATGTACTCATTAGCACCACCTCCGACAGGCTCGGAGCGGGTGCAGCACGTCCCCCGGCTTCCCGGTTAAATGTATTATGTTGATAAATATTATCATTTTTCAACTGCGCAGTAAAGCAAAATATAAAAAAGTTATAACTGAAAAATGTAATTAAAAATGCAGTTCGTGAAGAATTTTCAACCATTTATGCAAGCAGGCTTTTACAGCCTGCTTTCTGTGTTATGCTATTTTCAGCAGGAAAAGAAACAGAGATAGAATAAATAAGGTGGTTTCAAAATGAAAATGAAGTATGAGAATATCATAAAACAAATGACATTAGCAGAAAAAGCACGGATGATGTCAGGTAAAAATACATGGGAGACGGTAGATTTTGAAAAATATGGAATTCCATCGATGACAATGTCAGACGGGCCTCACGGGCTGAGAAGGCAGGCAGGAGCAGGGGATCATCTTGGATTAAACGCCAGCCTTCCGGCGACCTGTTTCCCGACGGCAGCAGGCGTTGCAAACAGCTGGGATGAGGCACTTGGAGAAGAAATCGGAGAGGCACTTGCGGAAGAAGCAGTTACCATGGGAGTCAATGTGATCCTTGGACCGGGACTGAATATCAAGAGAAGTCCACTGTGCGGAAGAAACTTTGAATATTTTTCAGAGGATCCGTATCACGCAGGAAAGATGGCAGCAGCCTATGTGCGTGGAATCCAGAGTAAAGGAATCGCCGCATGTCCAAAGCACTTTGCGGCAAACAGCCAGGAGCTTCGCCGTATGGCGAATAATTCTGTAGTTGATGAAAGAACATTCCGTGAAATCTATACCACCGGATTTGAGATTGCAGTCAAAGAAGGAAAATCAAAATCGATCATGTCTTCTTATAATGAAGTGAATGGTATTTATGCAAATGAAAACAGCCATATGCTACAGGAAATCCTTGTGGATGAATGGGGATTTGATGGCTTTGTAGTTTCTGACTGGGGTGGAAGCAACGATCATGCGCTGGGTGTAAAGAACGGAAGTCATCTGGAAATGCCGGGAACCGGGAAATCCGGTATGCGTGACATTATCCGTGCAGTGGAGAACGGAGATCTGGAAGAATCTGTGCTGGACCAGAGACTGGATGAGCTGTTAAATGTAATCTTTGCAACCCATCAGGCAACTGAGGATGCAAAAGGAAAGCAGTTTGATATAGAAGCACATCATAAGCTCGCAAGAAAAGCAGCGGAGGAAAGCATTGTTCTTCTGAAAAATGAGGATCAGATCCTTCCATTAAAACCGGGGACAAAAGTTGCCGTGATCGGAGATTTTGCAAAGACACCAAGATATCAGGGAGCAGGTTCTTCCCTTGTGAATCCGACCAAACAGCCGGAGGCAATCATGGACGTGATCGGTGAGAGCGGCGTGGATGTCATTGCTTACGAGCAGGGGTATATCCGTAATAGGAAACCGAATAAAAAGCTGATGAAAGCAGCAATTGAAGCGGCAAGAAAGGCAGATGTGGTTCTCTTCTTCGGTGGATTGGATGAGATCAGTGAATCGGAAGGACTTGACCGTACTCATATGGATATGCCATATGCGCAGGATACGCTTCTGGATGAAATAACGACGGTCAATTCTAATGTAATTGTTGTTCTTTCCGCAGGATCTGCAATTGAAATGCCATGGTACTCATATGTAAAAGGAATCGTACATGGATATCTGGGTGGACAGGCAGGCGCCTCTGCGATGATGAATGTGCTGACAGGTAAGGTAAATCCGTCCGGAAAGCTGAATGAGACTTATCCGCTTCATTACAAAGATACGCCGGCATATGCTTATTATCCGAGCAAGGAACGGAGCAGTGAATACAGAGAATCCCTTTATGTGGGATACCGTTATTATACAACGGTTGGAAAAATGACACGGTTCCCATTTGGATTTGGACTCAGCTACACGAATTTTGAGTATAAGGATCTGAAGGTATCTTCCGAAGGCGTGAAATTTATTGTTAAGAATACAGGAAATGTGGCAGGAACTGAGATCACACAACTTTATGTAGGAAAGCAATCCGATACCATTTTCCGTCCGGTCCGCGAGCTGAAAGGTTTCAAGCGAGTGGAACTGGAACCGGGAGAGGAAAAAGAAGTCCAGATTTTATTTGATGATAATAGCTTCCGGTTCTATGATACCAGAACGGACAGTTGGGAAATTGAATCCGGAACTTATCAGATCATGATCGGTGAGAACGCTGAACATATGCTTCTGGAAGATACTTTGGATGTAGTGGGAACTGTAGAAAATGGCGGCTACAAAAAAGAAGAAATGCCGGAATATTTCAGTGGACAGATCAAAGACATTTCGGATGAAGAATTTACCCGTCTTTACGGAAGAGAGATTCCGGATGGAAGCTGGAGCGGCGAGATCCGAATGAACGATGCTGTGTGCCAACTGTATTATGGAAAAGGGATTTTTGGAAAGCTGTTCTATGGTGTACTGAGAATCCTGCTGAAGATCAGCGAATGGCAGGGTAAACCAAACTTAAATGTACTGTTTAACTATAATATGCCGATCCGTGGATACGCAAAGATGACCGGTGGATTTGTGACGATGGAAATGGCAGAAGCGTTGACCGAAATGGCGAACGGACACCGGATTAAGGGAACAGGGCATCTGATCCGGGCAGCAGTAAAGCGAGACTAAAAGAAAAAAGTAGAAATAGACAGGGACTTGTACTAAAATAATTTTAAGTGCAAGTCCCCCTTTGGCGTATTTAATGGGAAAGGAGAAGGGAAACCAATGATAAAGATTGCAATCGTAGAAGATGAAGCACTGTATGCGCAGCAGTTACAGGGTTTTCTGCATCAGTATGAAAAAGAGAACGGAGAATTGTTTGATATTACAGTTTACACAGATGGAGACCAGATCGTACACAAATATCAGTCACAGTACGACCTGATCCTGATGGATGTGGAAATGAAATTCATGGATGGTATGTCTGCGGCAGAAGAAATCCGCAAGATGGATACCGAGGTTGTCATTATTTTTATCACGAACATGGCACAGTATGCGATCCGTGGATATGCAGTGGATGCCCTGGATTACGTGTTGAAGCCGGTTTCTTATTTTGCCTTTTCCCAGCGCCTGAACCGGGCGATCGGACGAATGAAGAAGAGAGAACAGAAAGTGATCATGGTGAATATCAAAGGCGGTGCCGTGCGCGTCAATATCGCTAATATTTACTATATCGAAAGTCAGGGACATACTCTGATCTTGCATACGATCCTGGGAGATTATGAGACCAGCGGAACGATGAAGGAAATGGAAGAAAAACTGAAGGGGATGAATTTCTGCCGTGGAAATAAAGGCTATCTGATCAACCTGCAGCATGTGGACGGGATCCAGGATGGATGTGCGACGGTAAAAGGGGAACAGCTGGTGCTGAGCCGTGCCCGGAAAAAAGAATTTATGGAAGAACTGACAAAATACTGGGGAGAGATTGTAAAATGATGGATACGATAATGCCGGATATCCCACGGTTTTATACGGCACTTGCGGAGTGGCTGGCATGTATGATTTTCATTCTGCCACTGAAGAAAAGAATGGCTAAGAAGACGATTCCGCTGATGGCAGGGGCACTGGTGGTTCAGAGCGTGTTCCTTGTTGTGACAGGGAATCTGATGATTTATTTCTGGATTCCGTGTATGGTCATTGCGGTAATTTTGATGATCGGATTTATTTATGGATGCTGTGATATTGGCAGTACAGATGCAATTTACTTTGGGATGATCGCGTTTGTAGTGGCGGAGTTCCTGGCATCAATCGAATGGCAGGTCGTGTGTTTTATCTGGAAGGGACAGATGCCGGCACTTTGGATCAGGGCATTACTGTTGATTGGAATTTATGGATGCATTGCATTTGTTTTGCTGAAAATCATGCAGACACATCTGCCGAAAGACGGGAAAATGAATATCAGTCCGAAAGAATTATTTTCTGCACAGCTGATTGCTATTGCGGTATTTGCAGTGAGTAATTTGAGTTTCCTGACAAGTAATACACCATTTTCCGGAACGTATTCTTTTGAAATCGGAAATATCCGAACTTTAGTCGATATCGGAGGAATTGCGATTCTGTATGCGCATCTGATCCAGTGTGGGGAACTGCGTGTGAAAAAGGAGCTGGAAGCAGTGCAGAATGTCCTTCAGAACCAGTATGTGCAGTATAAGCAGTCCAGAGAAAGCATTGACCTGATCAATTACAAATATCATGATCTGAAACACCAGATCGCAGTACTCAGAAGTGAGGAAGATCCGAAGAAAAGAGAAGAATTCCTGAACCGGATGGAGGAGGAAATCCGCCAGTATGAAGCGCAGAACAAGACGGGAAATAAAGTTCTGGATACGGTACTTACAACGAAAAGCCTGTACTGCAACAAGCATGGGATTATATTCACCTGTGTGGCAGACGGAACACTTCTGGATTTTATGGATGTCATGGATATCTGCAGCATTTTCGGGAATGCACTTGACAATGCGATCGAGTGCGAAATGAAGATCCCGGAAAAGGAGAAACGCCTGATTCATGTGACGGTATCAAGGCAGAAAAGTTTTCTGATTCTCCGGTTTGAGAATTATTATGAAGAGGAATTGCAGTATAAAGAAGGTTCGCTGATCACAACCAAAAAAGAAAAATCATCTCATGGATATGGACTGAAGAGTATTAAGTATACGGTCAATAAATATGAAGGTGCGGTCAGTATTGATACGAAGGATCATTGGTTTGACCTGAAAATTCTGATTCCGATGAAAGAAAATAAAAAAGAGAATTAAAAAAGATTTTGTAAAAAAGCGTCATGGTTATGTGAAAATGCATAAAAACATGGCGCTTATTTTGTGGAAAAGTTATAGCACAGAAACCGTTTGTGCGGAAAAAGTGCAGATTATGCAGATTTTTACCAGGGGAGAAATGATGTGATAGGATAGGAACATAAGATAAATCATATGGAGGAGAGAAAACTTATGAAGGAAAAAAAGATTCGCAGACCTAATAGAATTGCATTTTGTTTTGTATCATTTTTGCTCATCATATTTATGGTGCTCAATGTGGTAATAACAAATGTGGTGTCACCGTATTTTGGATTCATCCAGAATTTCCTTACAGAAGCACCGAAAAGCAATGAAGCAAAAGAAGCAACTGCTGCATCAGCAGAAGTAACAAAGACAATCGAAGAAGAGGGAATTGTATTATTGAAAAATAATGGTTCGCTTCCGCTGAAAGATGAAAAAATCAATGTATTTGGAAATGGAGCAGCTAATTTTACGTTCGGTGGAACCGGTTCTGGTTCAGGCGATACAAGTGCAAATGTTTCTATTTATGATGGACTTAAGAATGCCGGATTTCAGGTAAATGAAGATCTGGAACAATTTACGGCAGAGAAAAGTATTGCCAGAGAAGACAAAGGTATGGTCGGAAATGATTTCGCAATCAATGAAATTCCTGTAAAGGATTATTCTGATGAACTTTTGAAAGATGCGAAAGAGTTTAGTGATACAGCAGTCGTAGTTATTTCACGAAGCGGTGGAGAAGGCGATGACTGTCCGATGAGCATGGAAGATTATGGCGGGGACGCAGATAAACATTATCTGGAGCTTCAGAATGATGAGATTGAGATGCTTCAGATGGTAGAAGATAATTTTAAAAATGTTGTCGTACTCTTAAACAGCCCAAATGCGATGGAACTTGGATTCCTTGAAGATGAAGCGATTGATGCAGCTCTTTGGGTAGGACTTCCGGGAAGTGTCGGATGTAATGCAATCGGAGAAGTGCTTAGTGGAGTAGTAAATCCCAGTGGACGTACAACGGATATTTTTGCATATGAAGTGGAAAGTGCACCAAGCTATTATAATTTTGGTGGATATGATTACACAAATGTAAAATATGCAAATGCTTCTATGTTTGCAGGAACAGGAACGGCTGCAACCGGTGATAATCCATATCATTATGTAGAATATGTAGAAGGAATCTATGTAGGATACAGATATTATGAGACAGCGGCTGCTGATGGATATATCAATTATGATGAGACGGTTCAGTATCCGTTTGGATATGGACTCAGTTATACTGATTTTTCAGAAGAAATTACAGATTTTAAAGCAGATGGAAAGACCGTTTCTGTAGATGTAAAAGTTACGAATACAGGAGATGTAGCAGGAAAAGACGTAGTAGAATTATATTATTCTGCACCATATAACAAAGGTGGTATTGAAAAATCACAGGTTATTTTAGGTGGATTTACAAAGACAGATTCGTTAGAGCCGGGAAAGAGTCAGACCGTAACTGTTTCATGGAATTATGAAGATATGGCAAGCTATGATTATTCTGGTATTAAGGCAGATGGAGGTGCGTATGTACTGGAAGCCGGAGAATATCAGATTAACTTGCAGAAAGACAGTCATAATGTGATTGATAGCAGAAAGATGAAAGTCGACCGGGATTATATTTACAATGAGGCAAATGACGGTGCGAGAAGCTCAGATGAAATTGCAGCTACCAATCAGTTTGATGATGTAAGCTTTGGGGATAATCTGACTTATGTCAGCAGAGCGGACTGGGAAGGAACAATGCCAAAAGAACGTGCAGTACAGAGTAAAGAAGCAACCAAAGAACAGGTGGCAGCACTGGAGAATGGCACGCAGTTTGATATTGATGATGATGTAGATGATATTGTAGTAAAGAATCATGGACTTAAGTTGAAAGATATGAAAGGTCTTGATTATGATGACCCTAAATGGGATGAATTGATGGAACAGGTATCTGTCAAAGAAATGAAACTTCTTATCGGAAATGGTGGATGGGAAACAATGCCGGTTAAGAGTGTTGGAAAGCAGTTTATGACAGAATGTGATGGACCGAATGGTATCAATAACCTGATGGCAAACAAATTCTCCGGTGTAAACGGAAATAACTTTACTGGACAGTGTGTATTAGGACAGACCTGGAATACAAGTCTGGCTACAACAATGGGAGAGAGCATTGGACAGGAATGTGTCGAATACAATATTGCAGGTCTTTATGGACCGGCTATGAATATCCACAGAAGCCCATTCAGTGGTCGAAACTATGAATATTATTCAGAGGATGGTTTTCTTTCCGGAAAAATGGCAGCAGCAGAAGTTATCGGAATCCAGTCAAAAGGCGTAAATTGTTATAATAAACATTTTGCAGTAAATGATCAGGAAACGAATCGTGATGCAGGCGGTCTGGTTACGTGGGTAAATGAACAGGCAATGAGAGAAATCTACCTTAAGGGATTTGAAGTTGCTGTTAAGGAAGGCGAAGCAATGGGAATCATGTCTTCATTTAACCGAATTGGTACAGTACCGACAGCAGAAAGTTATCCACTTTTAACTACCGTTCTCAGAAATGAATGGGGATTCAAAGGGTGTGTAATTACAGACTGTGTTATGGCTTGTACGACAGAGGATGTAAACCAGTCTTTACTTGCCGGAAATGATCTGCAGCTTACTGTTCTTGGACAGCTTAAGATTTTAACAGATACACCAGTTCAGAAACAGGCACTTCGCAGAGCAACAAAAAATATTTTCTACATGATTGTAAATGGTGATTCTTTGAATTATATAAGCACATCTATGCCGACTATTGAAAAAGTTTTGATTGTGGTTGATATAATTATTGCAGCATTATTTGTGCTTTACTATGTAAAACGTCATAAAAAAATGACAAAATGGAAAGCTTCACAGAAGCAGAAAGAAGAAGTAGAAAAGTAGAAAAGTGAAAGGGCAGCAATATGATAGACAGTATTAAAAATTCATGGCAGCACTTCGCAGACAAGCATCCCGGAGCCTCCAAATGGATCCGGGAGGGCGGTCTGTTCGTGATCGTCAGCAACCTGATCACAGTGCTCAAATATTTACTCTTGTTGTTCCTGCCGTTGGCATTTGCAGGACTTCCAAAAGTAGATTTCGGATTTCCGGGAATTGACATTACTTTATTCGGTGAGACTTTCAAGTGGAACATCATCGGATATGACGCCGCACATGGCGGACTTCCTTATTTTTGTGCGTACATGATCGCGATGGTAGTCGGAGAGTGTATTAACTTTCCGATCCAGAGAAATTTTGTATTTCGCAGTAAAGGAAAAGTATGGTATCAGGCATTCTGGTATCTGATCGCATTCTGTATTGTTACCTGTATCGTAAACTCGATCAACTGTATCTGGGTTGCGGTAGCCGGGATGTTTGTGCCGGGATGGTTATACAATATTGGAACGACAGTGTTGAATGGAGGGGTATCGATGGTGGTATTCTTCTTCGTAAATAAGATTATTTTCCCGGAAGGGGAAGGAAAGTAAGCGTTGTCAGGATTGACGGCGAATAAGAAAATAAAACGGGACAAATCCGTTGCGCAGGGCATTCCGAGAAGCCTCTGAGAGTGAAAATTGTGTCAGCAAAGGCTTCCACAATTTCTGAGTCTTCTCTCCATTGCACAACAATTGGATTTGTCTCGTTTTATTTTCTTATTCGCCTGACAACATTTTCTGCAAAACCCAAAAAAAGTGATAGAATAGAAGTAGTAAATTGTCAGAAAAGGAGAATCATTATCATGAAAGAAAATTTAAAAGTACTTATGATCAACGGAAGCCCGAAAGCAAACGGAAACACAGCCATTGCATTAAAAGAGATGGAGAATATTTTCAAAGAAAACGGAGTAGAAGTTGAGACAGTTGTTATCGGTAACAAAGCAGTCCGCGGCTGTATCGCCTGTGGTTCTTGCTACGAAAAAGGACAATGTGTTTTTGACGATGTAGTGAATGAGTTAGCTCCGAAGTTTGAAGAAGCAGATGGTCTTGTAATCGCAAGTCCGGTGTACTATGCGTCTGCAAATGCAACTCTGATCGCCTGTCTTGACAGACTGTTCTACAGCAGTCATTTTGATAAAACGATGAAAGTGGGAGCAAGCGTTGCCTGTGCAAGACGTGGCGGATGTTCTGCGACATTTGATGAGCTGAACAAATATTTTACCATTTCCGGAATGCCGGTTGCATCCAGCCAGTACTGGAACAGCATCCATGGAGCAGCACCGGGAGAGGCCGAAAAGGATGAGGAAGGAAGGCAGACGATGCGTACACTTGCAAGAAATATGACTTTCCTTATGAAGAGTATTGCACTTGGAAAAGAGCAGTTTGGACTTCCGGAAAAAGAAGCAAAGATTCCGACAAATTTTATTCGGTAGAACAAGTAAAAGGCAGGGATTTGTGAAATATCACGAATCCCTGCCTTTAGAGTTGACAGCCAAATTTTCTTGTTTTATAGTGGAAGTTGCAATTTGGTAGGAAGTATTTAAAAGAGAGGTTTTGGTCATGGCACTTATAAAATCAATCATTATTTTAATTATAGGGTTTGCTCTATTGATGAAAGGAGCAGATTATTTTGTAGAAGGAAGTTCTTCTGTTGCGAAGCAGCTTCATGTTCCATCGATGATCATCGGTATGACCATCGTTGCAATGGGAACCAGCCTTCCGGAATGTGCGGTCAGTGTAACGGCATCCCTGACAGGAAATAACTCACTTGCGGTAAGTAATGTTGTCGGATCGAATATTTTCAACTTGATGGTTGTTTGTGGAGCCTGTGCGTTATTTGCACCTCTTACGATAAAAAAAGATACATTGAAAAAAGAGTTTCCATTATCAATTATCTGTGCGGCCTTGCTGATGGTGCTTGGATATGTCGGGATGCTTTTAGGACATTTAGATGGCGGTGTATTTCTCCTTATTTTTGCAGCTTATCTGATCTGGATGATTGGTTCTGCCAAGAAAGCAAGAGCAGCACACAAAGAGAGTCAGATGATGCTCGAAGAGGGAGAATTAGTAGACGAAGAAATTCAGATCCTGCCACTTTGGAAATGTGCATTATTTATTGTTGGCGGCATGATCGCAATCAAGTTTGGCGGTGATTTTGTTGTAGACAGTGCTTCAGCACTTGCAAGCGCATTCGGACTCAGTCAGACACTTATCGGACTTACCATCGTTGCGATGGGAACCAGTCTTCCGGAACTTGTAACATCGATTGTTGCGGCAAGAAAGAATGAAGTGGATATGGCACTCGGAAATGTGATCGGTTCTAATATTTTCAATATCCTGTTGGTACTTGGAGTTGCAGCTGCCATCAGTCCAGTGAAATTTCTTACCGATAATATCATTGATACGGTTGTACTGATTGCGATGAGTCTTGTTGTTCTGGTGTTTGCATGGACTTCAAAAATGATCGACCGAAGAGAAGGCGCTACGATGCTTGGAATGTATGCAGTGTATATGGCATATATTTGCATACGATAAAATAAAAGAATCATAAGGAAAAATGGCTGTGGATGAAACCTGCCCCAAAAGTTAGACCTAAATTCTAACGATTGGAAGTCGGTTCAATCCACAGCTATTTTTATTGGGTCAGTGTACATTCTATTTTATACTTCTATAGAAAAAACATTGACATGTCTAACAAAAAGAGGTATAAAAAACGAGAGAATTTTGCGACAAGGAGAAAGGCATAAGATGGGAAAGTACAATTTTGATGAAGTAATCGACAGACATGGAACGGACTGCCTGAAATATGATTTTGAAATGAAACGAAAGGGAAGAGATGATCTGCTTCCGCTCTGGGTGGCAGACATGGATTTCCGTCTGCCGGATGAAATTCTGGATGAATTCCACAAGAGAATTGACCATGGAATCTTTGGTTATACGGATCCGCTGGATGAATATTTTGCAGCAATGAACCATTGGTTCTCCACACGTTATGGATATACGATCGAACCGGAGTGGGTAACACTTGGTGCTGGGATTGTCTATGCACTTGGAACCAGCGTAAGAGCATTTACCGAAGAGGGAGATGCCATGATGGTTATGCAGCCGGTTTACTATCCATTCAGTGAAGTAATAAAAAATGACGGAAGAAGATTGGTAAACTGCCAGCTTCGCTATGAGAATAATCATTATTCAATTGATTTTGAAAAGATGGAAAAAATGATTCAGGAGGAAGGCGTAAAAGCGCTGATCTTCTGTAATCCGCACAACCCGGTCGGCAGGGTCTGGACAAGAGAAGAACTGGAAAGAGTTGCAGAAATCTGTCTGAAATACAATGTAATCTGGATGGTGGATGAAATGCATTGTGATTTCATTTTCCCGGGACATACCTTCACAAGCTGTATGAATCTGGACGAAAAGTACCGTCAGATCCTTGCGCTTTACAGCTCCCCTGGAAAGACATTCAATGTAGCAGGATTTCAGCCGGCAAATATCATCATTCCAAATGAAGAGCTGCGGAAGAAATACCAGTGGGCAAATACACAGGCAGCTTACAGTCAGGGAAGTCTGATGGGACAGCTTGCAGTCAAGGTATGTTACACCAAAGGTGCTGAGTGGGTAGATGAACTGGTGCAGTATATTTATGAAAATGTAAAATATATGAGCAAGTTCGTGAAAGAGAATTTCCCGAAAGCGAAGATGGTAGAGCCGGAAGGAACCTATCTGGTATGGGTTGATTTCTCTGGTTATGGTTTTAGTAATGAAGAACTGGAACATCTGATGCTTGAAGAGGCAAAACTGTGGCTGGATTCGGGAATTATCTTCGGACCGGAGACCGCTCAGTTCGAGAGATTCAATGTTGCCTGCCCGCGTGTGACTTTGGAACAGGCACTGACTCAGCTTAAGGATGCATTGGATAAACATTTGGCAAAT
This sequence comes from Coprococcus sp. AF102-57, assembly GCF_027686195.1. Classification (NCBI taxonomy): domain Bacteria; kingdom Bacillati; phylum Bacillota; class Clostridia; order Lachnospirales; family Lachnospiraceae; genus Coprococcus; species Coprococcus sp. AF102-57. The sequence goes on from NZ_JAQCSY010000005.1 coordinate 95,905, forward strand.
TAGAAAAAAAGGATGAGAGGACAAGTAAGATGGATAAACAAAAGAAAAATCTTGGAGCAGCAGCATTTCTTCCGCTGATTGTATTTCTTGCATGTTATGTAGGGTGTGGAATTACATTTACACTAATGGGAGTCACGGAACCATTTGGAAAATTTCCGCGTCACGTGGCCCTTTTGGCAGGCTGTGCAGTAGCATTGCTGTTGAACAGAAAAATGAATGTGGCAGATAAACTGAATATTATGACGACAAATATGGGAAATTCAGGAGTTATGATGATTGTTCTGATCTATCTGATGGCCGGCGGATTCCAGGGAGCAGCGGCGGCAATGGGAGGAAAAGACTCAGTTGTAAATCTCTGTCTGCATTTTATTCCGGTGAAGCTTTTGGTTCCGGGTGTATTTTTGATGTGCTGCTTTATTTCTACATCGATCGGAACATCCATGGGAACGATTGCAGCGATGGCTCCAATTGCGATCAATGTGGCACAGGGAGCGCATTTAAATGTTGCGGTAGTCGGTGCGGCAGTGATCGGAGGCTCATATTTTGGTGATAATCTTTCCATGATTTCAGATACAACTATTTCCGCAGCAGAAGGATGTGGTTCTGAGATGAAAGACAAATTTAAAATGAACTTTTTCATTGCTCTTCCGGCGGCAATTGTGGCAATAATCCTGTACTCGATTTTTGGCGGAGTAGGAAGTGGGGCGATTGAAGCAGGAAGTTACAATATTATTGAAGTTCTTCCGTATTTCATAGTTCTCATTGCGGCACTTATGGGAGTTAATGTTGCGGTAGTCCTTTTTGTCGGAATACTTGCATCCGGTATCATTGGACTTTGTGTCGGAAGCTGTGGATTTTTTGAATGGATCCAGGCAATTGGAAGTGGTATGAGTGATATGTTCAGTATCAGTATCGTTGCCATTCTTGTATCCGGTATCATCGGTCTTGTACGTGAATATGGCGGTGTTGAATGGCTGGTGGGTACGATCAGCAGCAAGATCAAGAACAGACGTGGTGCGGAATATGGAATCGGACTGATGTCAGGTATCCTTTCCGCAGCTATGGTAAATAATACGATCGCAATCATTGTTACCTGTCCGATTGCAAAAGAAATCGGGGAAAAATATAAGATCGCACCGAAGAGACTTGCCAGTCTGGTGGATATCTTTGCCTGCGCATTTATTGCACTGATGCCACATGATGGTGGCATGCTGATGATTACGGCACTTGCTGATGTATCACCGCTTAATGTACTGAAATATTCGTTCTATATGTTTGGACTGATTATTGCGACCTGCGTTACGATACAGTTCGGATTGATGGACAAGGAAAATTAGACAGGATGAAATTTAAAATATGAAAGATCTAACAAAAGGAAAACCATCCACACTGATATTGGCTTTTGCGCTGCCGATCTTTTTCGCAAATCTTCTGCAGCTTACATACAGTCTTGTGGATACCAGAATTGTCGGAACTTTCCTGGGAGAGGACGCGCTGGCGGCTGTCGGCGCGACCACAACCTTAAGTAATCTGATCGTAGGATTTCTGCAGGGACTTTCCGGTGGATTCGCCATTATCATCGCACAGAAATTTGGCGCAAAAGATTATAAAAATGTGAAGAAATCATTCGCAATGTCGCTGACCATGGGTACAGGAATTGCAATATTTTTTACGGTGTTCGGATTGTTATTTTTACAACCGATCTTAAATATACTGAATGTTCCGGCAGATCTGATGGCGACGGCGAAAAGCTATATTTTCGTGATCATCGCAGGGCTTGTGGCGACATTTCTCTATGATGCATGTGCGGCAGCACTCCGGTCACTCGGAGATACCGTGACGCCTCTTGTGATCCTGGCAATCTCAGTTGCACTGAATATTGTTGGGGATCTGCTTTTTGTCGTAGTGCTGAAAAGCGGAGTGCGGGGAGCTGCGATCGCAACGGTACTGGCGCAGGCAATCGCCTTTGTTGTGTGCTGGATTTATATGGTAAAGAGATATGAACTGTTAAGACTTAGCCGGGAAGATTTCAAAGATCCGAATCCGGTTATGGTGAAAAATATGCTGGGTGCGGGAATGTCCATGGGATTCATGAGTTCTCTGATCAATATCGGTTCCCTGACGCTTCAGACAGCGATCAATAAACTTGGAAATGATTATATCGTAGCACAGACAGCGGCCCGGAAGCTGACCGAAATGTTCATGATCATGTTTACAGTATTTGGAAATACAATGGCGACCTATTGTGGACAGAACCTTGGAGCAGGAAAGATCGACCGGATCAAAAAAGGGATCTGGCTTGCGATTTTCTATACTTGTATCTGGTGTACACTTGTGATCGTGGCAAGCTACACGATTGGAGATAAACTGGTCTATCTGGTAACAGGTACACATAATGAAAATGTGATCTTAAATGCGACCAGATATCTGAAATTTGATACATTGTTTTATTATGTAACAGCAGTAATCTGCATTGTGCGAAATGCCATGCAGGGACTGGATGACCATATTACACCGATCGTATCAAGTACACTTGAGATGCTTGGAAAAATTGTGATCGCATTTACACTGGTTCCACATCTTGGATACACGGGGGTTATCATTGCGGAGCCGATTGTGTGGTTTGTGATGGTGATTCCGCTGATCGTGCAGATTTTCCGGATGCCGGTGCTGAAGCAGACAAGCCTTTCTTGACACTATTCATACGCCTGTGCTAGAATAGGCTTGTTTCAGAAAAATAAATACAGATGCGTAAGGTGTCAATCAGACGGAACGTCTGGATTGGTGAAAAGGGAAACAGGTGCAAGTCCTGTATGAACTCGTCACCGTAATTTGCAAGCTTAGGCTGTCATACCACTGGGAGACCGGGAAGGAAAGCCACAAGCGTCTGAGCAATCAGTCGGGAGACCTGCCTTTCGCAGTACAGGAACGGAAAGTTCATGCCACGAGTAACTGGCAGTACGAAAGATAGAAACTTCAGACTGATTTTGCAGAGGGCAAAATGTCAGTTTCTTTTTTGTACGCCCTCGTTAAATTTAGATACGGGGGATTTTTTTGCTTACAAAAAATATGCTGTAAAGTGTAATGAATATCATTCCGATTCCTGAAAGTATGACAAAAAAGTCAGGGAGGATCAAGATGAAGAAACGAGTATTAGTAGCATTATTGGCAACAGCACTTACGGTGTCTATGATGACTGGATGTGGAAGCAAGAAGACAGAGGACACTTCTTCTACAAAGACAGAAGAAACATCCGAAGACAGCGATCAGGAGGCAGCAGACAAAGTGGCAAAGCTGATCGATGACATTTATGTACAGGAAAGAACAGACAAGACAGATGAACAGTGTAAGGCTGCAAAAGAAGCCTGGGATAAGCTTACTGATGCACAGAAAGAACTGGTAGAAGGCGAGAACGCTGATCCGGATTATTTTGGAAGGGATACAGGCGATGCATCGAAAGATGATCCGCTGAACGAAGATAACATCGGAGAAAAAGAAATTCTGGTTGTAAGCTTTGGTACATCTTTCAATGACAGCCGTGCAGAGGATATCGGTGGTGTGGAAAAAGCACTTCAGGCAGCATATCCGGACTGGTCTGTAAGAAGAGCATTTACAGCACAGATCATCATCAACCATGTACAGGCCCGTGATGATGAGAAGATCGACAACATGGATCAGGCACTGGAAAGAGCAGTCGACAACGGGGTTAAGAACCTGGTCGTACAGCCGACACATCTGATGCATGGTGCCGAGTATGATGAACTGACAGAAGCAGTTGAGAACTACAAAGATAAATTTGAATCTGTAAAAATTGCAGAACCACTTCTCGGTGAAGTCGGAGCGGATGAAACAGCGATCAATGAGGATAAAGCAGCTGTTGCAGAAGCAATTACAGCAGAAGCTGTAAAGACAGCTGGATTTGACAGCCTGGATGCGGCAAAAGAAGAGGGAACCGCATTTGTATTTATGGGACATGGAACTTCTCATACAGCAAAGATCAGCTATTCTCAGATGCAGGCACAGATGGAACAGCTTGGTTATGAGAATGTATTTATCGGAACCGTAGAAGGCGAACCGGAAGATACCGCTTGTGAAGCAGTAATTGAAAAGCTGAAAGATGCAGGATACAAGAAAGTAATCCTTCGTCCACTGATGGTTGTAGCAGGAGATCATGCAAACAACGATATGGCAGGCGATGATGACGATTCTTGGAAGAGCCAGTTTGAAGCATCCGGAGTATTTGACAGTATTGATACACAGATTGCAGGTCTTGGTGAGATCGATGCGATCCAGCAGCTTTATGTGGCACATACACAGGCTGCAATTGATGCAGAATAAATAAAAAAAGAGGGATTTATAAGATGAAAAAGAAACTGTTAGTATTGGTATTATCTGCTGTAATGGCAGTGGGAATGATGAGCGGATGCGGTGCAAAAGATGAGGCGTCCGATTCAAAAGCAGAGGCAACAAAAGATGTTTCAGTTGTAGAAGATCAAGAACAGGAAACTGTAGAATGTGAACTTGAAGATGGAACCTATATGGCAGAATTCAATACCGACAGCGGAATGTTTCATGTAAATGAAGCGAATGACGGAAAAGGAACACTTACCGTAAAAGACGGAAAGATGACGATTCATGTCAGTCTGGTTTCTAAGAATATCGTCAACCTGTTTGAAGGAACATCCGAAGATGCACAGAAAGATGGTGCAGAACTTCTGGAACCTACAACAGATACGGTAACCTATAGCGACGGTGCAACAGAAGAAGTTTATGGATTTGATATTCCGGTTCCGGAGCTGGACAAAGAGTTTGATGTTGCTCTTATCGGAAAAAAAGGAGTCTGGTATGATCATAAGGTAAGTGTGACCAATCCGGTGAAAGTCGAAGAATAATTGAAGATAAGTGAAAGGACTGTTTCCCTGAGAAATGGGAAATGGTCCTTTTTTTGCTTGGGCATGAACTGGATAACACTATACTTTTATATGTCAAATAGTGTATACTAGGCAGTGGAAGATCATACAAAAGAGAGAATGTTTTGTATATAAAAACTAAAATGTGGAGAGGAAGTTAAAATACGATGTACTACGTACCAGATGGCACAAAAGAGTGTGGATTTTATGAATGTAAAAAATGTGGGAACCGTTTCTTATCCTTACAGACAATGAACCGGATCCCTTGTCCGGAATGTGAGGCAGAGATCGACTATGAGATCGGACCGGACGAATCCATGGAAGACGTTTTTGATACAGCAGAATTACTGGAAAAGATCGTTGGTGAAGAAGAGGTTGAGAAGATGGACGGACTTCTCAGTCTTGCGATTACCGGTGGAGATTGCAATTGGATTTAATTTTTCAGGTAAAATTGTTCACTGGTGGTCAGGATGAACAAACAGAGTATATTATAATAGAAATATGAGTAAAAGAGGGAGAAAATAGATGGATATTCATGATTTGAAAATATTTCTGACAATCGCGCAGGAAGGCAGTGTTTCCAAAGCATCCAAAATCCTTTATATGACACCGCAGGGAACAAGTAAGGTACTGAAGAACCTTGAGACAGAGATGGGATGTCAGTTGTTTATCCGGGATAAGTCCGGGATGCAACTTACGGAAAGCGGAGAGAGATTCCGCGAGTATGCGCTGAAGGATGTAGACGATTATTATCAGGTAAAGAAAGATATTCTGCATATTGAGCAGAGACAGAAGAAGGTTGTAGATCTTTTGTCAGCATATGGAATCTTGCGTCTGCTTACGCCGGACTGTCTTGTGGCATTCAAGGAAAAGTATCCGGATATTGAGTTCCATTACCGAGAATATCCGGATCTTCCAGTCGAACAGCTTTTTGCCGGTAATGAAGGAAATGTGGCATTTTCCATCGGAGATTTTGATGAGCATTTATATCAGGTTGTGCCGCTGGAAACATTTCCAATTAGGCTTCTGGTAAATGAAAAGCATCCGCTTGCACAGAAAGAAAGTGTTACGATTGAAGATTTGCAGGGAGAGCCGATGTTTATTGAGAGCAGTCAGTTTCATATCTATCATCTGATCGTAGAAAAATGTGAGAAAGCCGGTTTTGAGCCGGATATTATTTTTCAGACCAGCGGTTTCAGTCTGTGTCACAAGATGGTAAAGGCAAATAAAGGGATTTCTGTGGCAGTAGATTTTATTTATGATGACATGCGGGAAGACGGAATGAAGCTGATCCCGTTTTCTGATGGAAGATATGAATGGAAAGCCTGCATGATCACAAGACGGGATGAAGAAGAGAATGAAGGCGTGCAGTGTTTCCGGAAACACGTGCAGGAATGGCTGCAAAAGATCCGCTCGGGAGAGATTACACGATAAGAAAAAAGTTGCTAAGAAGTAACGAAAAGTTGCAGGCGAGTCACAAACTATACAGAATGCATGAAAAAGCAGAGTATAGCTTGTGACTTTTTTGTCGACAATTATATAAAAATAGAGAATAACTATAATAATGGAATATTTATAGAAATAATGAATTTGAATAAAATGCACAAAAGAATATAATAGTAATACATGGATGTTGGCGGAATATACAAATAATCGCGCCGGCACAAATACAATTTTACAGGAGGTTTTGAAAATGAATATCGGAGTAACAGAAATCAGTCCAAGAGAAGTGCAGAGAAAGGCAGAAAAGTGTTTTAAAGACGGATACTATTGCTGTGAAGCTTTGGTAAGTACGATTCGTGATGAATTTAAACTGGATGTACCGAAAGAAGTTGTAGCTATGGCATCCGGAATGGCAGTAGGAGCAGGAAAATCAGGATGTGTCTGCGGTGCATTTAACGGAGGAATTCTTGCACTTGGAATGTTCTTTGGACGTACCGAGCAGGATGGACCGACTAACCCGAAGAGTATCAAATGTATGGAGCTTACACACGAACTTCATGACTGGTTCAAGAAGGCAAATGGTAAAAATGCGATCTGCTGCAGAGTTCTTACGAAAGAATTTAATATGGGACAAGGTGAACATAAAGAGCAGTGTATATATTTTACAGGACTTTGTGCATGGAAGGTCGCACAGATTGTCTGTCGTGAACTTGGCATCAAAAACTTAGATGAAATTGATGAACCATGCGAAAGAAGAAAAATTGCAGATATTTAAATGAAGTGGTAACGACAGCCGCTTGATGAGAGAAAGGGAAAGAAACAATGAAAGACGTAATTAAGAAAGTACCGATTCCGCTTTGTGGAGTCATGCTTGGCGCGGCAGCACTTGGAAATTTACTTCAGAGCTATTCAGAAGGAATCCGTTATGTATGCGGTATATTCGCAGCATTTCTTCTGATACTGGTGCTTTTGAAGCTGATCATGTTCCCGGGAGCAGTGAAAGAAGATATGGGAAATCCGATCATGGCAAGCGTATCAGGAACATTTCCGATGGCACTCATGATTCTCAGCACTTATGTAAAACCGTTTATCGGAAAGGCAGCTTATTACATATGGCTTCTGGCAATCATTCTTCACATCATTCTGATCATATACTTTACGGTGAAGTTTGTTCTGAAACTTCAGATGCCGAAAGTATTTGCAAGCTATTATATTGTATATGTAGGAATCGCTGTAGCGGCTGTTACAGCACCGGCTTATGAGCAGCTTGGAATCGGAACCGCAGCATTCTGGTTTGGATTTGTAACACTGATCGTACTTCTTGTATTTGTAACCTATCGTTATGTAAAGTTCAAAGAAGTACCGGATCCGGCAAAACCGCTGATCTGTATCTACGCAGCACCGACCAGCCTGTGTATTGCAGGTTATGTACAGTCCGTAACACCGAAATCATACGGTTTCCTGATGGCAATGTTCGTAGTTGCAACGGTTATTTATATTTTTGCCCTGATAAAAGCAGCAGGCTATCTGAAGATGCCATTCTTCCCAAGCTATGCAGCTTTCACATTCCCGTTTGTTATCAGTGCGATCGCAACGAAACAGACGATGGCCTGTGCAGCAAATATGGGACATCCGATGCCATTCCTCAAATATATTGTTTTGATTGAGACAATCATTGCAGTGGTACTGGTGGTATATACTTATATCCGCTTTATGGGGGCTATTTTCGGAGGAAAGAAATAAAAGATTTGACCGGACAGATAAAAAAGGGTAAACTTAAATTTATCAAGAATATGTCGGATGAGGGACGCCCTAGACACCGCAAGGGGCCGAAGAAGCAAAGCGTAAGGTAACATCTTCCTTTCGTGGAAACTGACAGGCAAAAAGGAAGGCGACCTGACGAATCTTTGGAGAGTGTGCAAAGAGAGCACCACCTACGAGGCTAGAACCAACTGGTAAAAGGACAGAGAAAACAGATGAACGATTTATTTCGTGCGTCTGTTTTTCTGTCCTTTTTATATGGGCACTTATATGAGATGGGATTGTTAGCAGGGGTACGTGGTGGCATACAAAAGTAATATCCGAGGAAGAAGGGAAAGGGCATTTTTTGAATAAAATTTGACAGAAGAAAAGAAAAAGCAGGAGGAAAAAAAGATGAGAATGATGCTTGTAGGAGCCGGTGCTGTCGGTGAAAGTATTTTAAAAGTAATGCAGTGGAGAGACCCAAAGGGAGAATGGCTGAAATATGTGCTGGTCTGTGACTATGATTTGAAAAGAGCAGAGGAAGTTGTCGGTATGCTGAAGGGGGATTCCCGTTTTGAAGCCTCTAAGATCGACGCGACAAATACAGAGAAAATGGCAGAACTGATCCGGGAGCATAAGATTGATTTTGTGATGGATGCAGCACCACCTTTTGCAAGTAATATGATTTTTGACGCTGCATTTAAAACGGGTGCAGATTACGGAAGCATGGGAACCTGGTCGGTTCCGATGGAAGATCCGGCTTACGGACTTGGTATTGAGAACAGCTATACTGAACCGATGACAAAATACAATTTTGACCGTCATGAAGCCTGGAAGAAGCAGGGGAATATGGCTGTGATCTGTATGGGAATCGATCCGGGTGTTGTAAATGTATTTGCAAAATACGCGGCGACAGAGCTTTTGGATGAAATAACAGAAGTTCATGTAAAAGACGGCGGAAATCTGTCTGTTCCGGGTGCAGATCCGGATGACATTATGTTTGGATTCAACGTGTGGACCGTGCTGGATGAGGTAATGAACCCGAATGTTGAGTATGATAAGGAGAAGGGCGGATTTATCGTAGAAAAAGCATTTGCAGGGCAGGAAGTCTATGAGATGCCGGAAGGAGTAGGAAAAAATACCCTGGTAAAGGTAGAGCATGAGGAAGTTGTGACGATGGCACGCTACTTAAGCCAGTATGGATTGAAAAAGGCAACCTTCAAGATCAGTCTTGATGAGAATCTGATCACGGCACTTAAGGTGCTGGATAAGCTGGGACTTCGCAGTATCAAGCCAGTGCAGGTAGGGGATGTGAAAGTAGTTCCACGAGATGTGGTTGCAGCGTGTGCACCACAGCCAAAAGATATCGGAGATGAGATGACCGGAAAAATGCTGGTCGGAGTACAGTGTATCGGAAAGAAAGACGGAAAGGAAAAAGAATACTTCCTGTATCAGCCATTTGATAATCAGGAGTCTATCGAAAGATGGGGAACCCAGGCTGTTACCGCCCAGACAGGATTTGGAGCAGCACTTGCACTGGAGTTGATCGGAAGAGGAATCTGGAAAGAAGCTGGAGTCTATGCACCGGAATATTTTGATCCGAAACCATACCTTGAATTAATGAAAGAAAGTGGTTATAAATACGGAATTATAGAGAAATAATCTGGATGCGCTCAGAGATGGTCTGAGAAAATAAACAAAATAAAGTTACGCACAGAAACGGTACAAAGTCATAGAAGAACTTTGTGCCGTTTTGTACGTGACAGGAAATCAGATCAGCTTACATTCTTTGGCCCATTTGGTGACAAAGGTAAGAAACTTATCAAGTGCAGGAGAGAGTTCAGGTGTATCCAGATAGGCTACGGACAGATTCCTGCGGAAGTGTTCGGTAAAGGAACGGACACAGACGTTGAATGGAATATTATGAAGCAGAAGTTTGGGAAGTACAGTGATGCCAAAGCCCTGTTCCACCATTTTAATCGCGGTATAGTCTTCATTGATCCGAAATCTTACGTTAGGCGTGATATGGTTTAATCGGAATAATTTTCCGGTTTCATAATCAAAATCATCGGCGGAGAGAACAAAATCCTGTCCGTCAATATCGGCAAAAGATACCGTCAGCTGATCGGCAAGAGGATGGTCCAGGGAAGTAACCAGAACCAGTTCGTCGGTGCCGACAGGCAGATTTGGGAAATCCTTTGCGACATATTGCGAAACAAAGATACAGTCCAGTTCTTTTTTGCGAAGCTTTTCCGTCAGGTTCTGAAATCCGTCAACATAGAGCCGAAAGGTGATATTCGGGTATTCGGCAGAAAAATTTTTCAGTACTCCGGGGAGCCAGTTATAGGCAATGCTCTGCACCGTTCCGATGCGGATAAAACCACTGTCCAGATTGTTGATATTTGAGACAATCTGATTGATCCGTGTATTGGCGGAGCGGATATGCATAAGTTCTTCAAAGATGGGTTCTGTCCCGGGAAGCGCTTCCATTCCGTTTTTTGAACGCTTGAACAGCTTGAGACCAATCTCTTTTTCATAATTGCGAATGGTCTGGCTGACAGCTGATTGTGTGTAGTTGTGTTTTTGAGCAGCTTTAGAGATGCTCTGATTCTCATAGACATCAAGAATCACATCGTATTTAGACATGATGAAACCTCCCGTGGTGTTGATAAACAATGCTCTTTTACTATCTTACTTAATATAAGGAAGATAATCAATATCCGCGGGATTTTATTTGGCGGATACGCCACACCGACGAAATGCGTAGCATTTTGGAGGTTGGCTCTGAACAGTTACATAAATTTTTTTAAAATCAAACATAAGAAAAAGTGAAAATATAAGCGCAAATCAAAGAGTTAACAATGTATTAAGAAAAAGTGAAGTCTGATATCAGTTTTACAGACTTTTCAATGACCGGAAACTGGAATAGCATAGAAGCAGGGGAATGAAATTCAAAGGAGTTTAAGTGTATCATGAATTAAAGGAGAAGAATAATGGGATACAATTACTGGAACGGAACAGAAGCGGCACACCGCCGTGTTATGATGAAGGCGGCAGGATATTCGGATGAAGATATCCGTCAGAAACCGCATATCGGAATACCGAATTCTTACATGGCAGGTTCTCCCGGAACTGCACATCTTCGCCAGGTGACAGAAGCTGTAAAAGAGGGAATCTGGGCAGCAGGAGGGATCCCGGTAGAATTCGGAATCCCGGCTACTTGCGGAAATGTGGCAAATGGTGCGGATGAGATGAAGTATGAGCAGGTAGGAAGAGATATCGTGGCAATGTCCATCGAATTTGTATCCAGAATACATAATTTCGATGCGATCTGCTGTGTGGCATCCTGTGATCTGATCATTGCCGGATGTTATCTGGCAGCGTGCAGACTGGATATTCCGGCTCTGGTAGTGACCGGGGGATCAATGCAGGCCGGAAATTACTGTGGTAAGACAGTTGTAGAGGCAGATCTGGATGCGGCAAGATTCTCAGGTGCTTCCGAAGCTGAGTTATTTGAAATGGAAGAAAGCGTCTGCCCGTCTTTCGGTGCATGCCCTTCTATGGGAACAGCCAATACGATGCAGATGTTAGGTGAGGTATTGAACCTTGTTATGCCGGGAACATCTACGATTCCTGCATCAGATAATGCAAGACTTCGTGCTGCAAGAACAGCAGGAAAATACATGGTACAGCTTGCCAGGTCCGGAAAGACACCAAAAGATCTGATCACCAAAGATGTTCTGGAAAATGCGATCATGTTTGATATGGCAGTTGCAGGATCAACCAATGCGGTACTGCATATCCTGGCATACGCATATGAACTTGGTATCAAGCTTACACTGGCAGATTTTGAAAAGTATGCGAAGGAAATTTACTGCATCAATGCAGTGATTCCAAGCGGACCGTATACAGTTGTAGATTTTCATTATGCCGGCGGTGTAAAGCAGGTCATGAAGCAGCTTGCCGGTAAAATCCATACCGATGCGCCGACGATTTACGGGGATACAACTTGGGGTGAACTCCTCGATTCTGTGAAAAGCGCGCCAAATAAAGTCATTCATTCGCTGGAAGATCCTGTAGCAAAAGAACCGGGACTTAAAATCATGCGGGGAAATATTTCTCCGGCAGGAGCGATCGTACGTCCGACAGCAGTATATGAAGAAGTAAAATACATCAAAGGTGCGGCAAAAGTGTATGAATGCGATCAGGATGCATATAGAGCCATTATGGCAGGCGAGATTGTTGCGGGGGACATTCTTGTTATTCGCTATGAAGGCTGTAAAGGAGCACCGGGTATGAAAGAGCTGATGCTTAGTATCGATGCGCTGATCGGACTTGGACTTGATAAAAAGGTCGGGCTTATCACAGACGCGCGTTTCTCTGGATTCAACTACGGAGCAATCGTCGGACATGTTTCTCCGGAAGCTTATGACGGCGGTGTGATCGCTTTGATCGAAAATGGTGATGAAATTGAGATGGACATTGCAGGGGGAACCGTGAATCTTCTCGTATCCGATGAGATTTTAGCAGAAAGAAGAAAATCCTGGGTACGTCCGCCGCTTAAGCAGCAGAAGGGTGTTTTAAATATTTACGCACAGAACTGCAGACCGGCAGAAGAAGGCGGTGCAATGCAGCCATGGGCACTGGATGCAGACTACGGATATCATCACGAATAAAAGTATTGGTATGGATAAGGAGAGAACGGGTATGTTATTGCTTTCAAAAGAGGATATTAAAAGTGTAATTACAATGAAAGATATGATCGAAGCGGATAAGCAGGCATTTAAGATGGTTGTCGATGGTACGGTAGATACACCGCTTCGTACAGTCATCAATGGAAAATATGACGGCGCATTTCTGTTTATGCCGGCCTATGCTCCGGAATTAGATGCAGCAGCCATGAAGGTGATCAACATTTTTCCACACAATATCGATAACAATCTGATGACATCACCGGCGCAGACCATGCTGATCGACGGAAAGACAGGATATGTGATCGCGATGCTGGATGGAACTTATGTGACACAGCTTCGTACGGGGGCTTCTTCCGGTGCAGCATTTGATCTGCTTGGAAAAAAGGAATGTAAAAAAGGTGCAATGATCGGTACAGGGGGACAGGCAGCAGCTCAGCTTGAGGCAATGCTCGCAGCAAGAAAGCTGGAAGAAGTAAAGATCTTTGACCTGAATGAAGAAAGATGCAAAGCATTTGCCGAAGAAATGCAGAAGGAACAGGCTAAATACGGTGCAACAATCATACCGGCAAAGGATTCGGATGACTGTATCGAAGATGCAGATCTGATCATCACAGTGACGCCTTCGGCAAAACCGGTATTTGACGGAACAAAGGTAAAAGCCGGTGCAACCATCAGCTGCGTAGGTACTTATGAGTCCCATAAGCATGAGCTGGATCCGGCAGTTTTACCGAGAGCATCTAAGATTATCTGTGATTCAAAAGAGGCGGCGCTTTCAGAGACGGGGGATCTTCTGATTCCGATCGCAGACGGAATCATTACAGAAGAGGATGTGCTTGGAAGTCTTGGAGATGTGATCAATGGAAAGATCAAAGGACGTGAAAATGACGAAGAAATTATCGTATATGAAACTGTAGGAGTTGCTGCGCAGGATCTGGTAGCAGCAAAAGTGATTTATGATAAGGCGGTAGAAGCCGGAAAAGGACTTCGCTGGGGAGAATAATCTAAAAAGAGGATGTAAATACAAAAAACACGGAATATTTCCGTGTTTTTTGTATTTTAAAGAATAGCTTTGTGATAAGATAAACGAGAACAATAATTTAAAGAAAAGGAAACAAGAGAAATGATAACTACATGGATTCAGGCAGTATACCAATTTTTATGGGGAGATCTTTTCAGGATACCACTTCCGGGAGGCTCCTCTTTTGGTGTGTCACTGCTTATTATTTTACTGATTCCCACAGGAATCTATTTTACGATCAGAACAAGATTTTTGCCGGTTCGTCTTTTTGGAGATATGGTTCGCGCGCTTACCGGGAAAAAGAAGGAAGATGGCAGTCTGTCGACTTTTCAGACACTGATCGTCTCAACTGCAACAAGAGTCGGAATGGGAAATCTGGTTGGAGTAGTCGCTGCCGTTTCCGCAGGCGGTGCCGGTGCGGTATTCTGGATGTGGATCACAGCAGTCATCGGTTCTTCAACCGCATTTATCGAGGCAACGCTGGCACAGCTTTATAAAGAGAAAGATCCGCTTTACGGAGGCTACCGCGGAGGTCCGGCATATTATATGCATCATTATGTAGAGAGACGGACAGGAAAGACAAAGAAACATGTCTGTATTGCGGTGCTCTTTGCAATCTCAGGGATTATCTGCTGGGCCGGGATCAGTCAGGTGATCAGTAATTCGGTTGCATCTTCTTTTGAAAATGCATTTGAGATTCCACCAATTTTTACGACGGTGATTCTGGTAGCCGTTGCGACAGTGATCGTACTGCGAAAAAATGCCACAGTAAAGGTGTTGGATATTCTGGTTCCAATTATGGCAGTCTGCTATTTTGTGATTACGATAGTCATTATCTTGTTGAATATCCGAAGCCTTCCGGGTGTATTTGAGCGGATTATCCAGGAAGCGTTTGGGATCCGTCAGGCAGCAGCCGGAGGGTTCGGAGCAGTTCTTATGAATGGTGTAAAAAGAGGGTTATTTTCCAATGAAGCGGGTTCGGGATCAGCACCATGCGCAGCTGCGGCTGCAGAATGTGATACGCCTGTAAAAGCAGGATTTATACAGGCATTGGGTGTATTTATAGATACAATTGTGATCTGCAGCTGTACGGCGATGATCATGCTTCTTGTACCAGAAAAGATGATAGCAGGACTGGAAGGAATGGAGCTTTTGCAGACAGCAATGAATTATCATCTCGGTAAATTTGGCGTGATCTTTATTGCGGTTACGTTGTTCCTTTTCAGCTTTTCAACGTTTCTTGGAATCCTGTTTTATGCAAGAGGAAATGTGGCATATCTTTTAGGGGATAAGTGGTGCTGGCAGACAGCATATAAAATCCTCGCACTTGTGATGCTCTTTATCGGAGGAATTGCGGCTTATCATATTGTATGGGATCTTGGCGATGTGGGAATCGGACTTATGACGATTTTTAATATTGTGACTTTGTATCCTATGGGTGGAGAGGCACTGGAGGAATTGAGGAAGTACGAAAAAAATAAACAGTAGGAGGAACTGGAGAATGTCAAAAGATGAATATTTAATTACAGATGCGCCTCTTAAAGCATTAACTGTTTTTGCAATGCCTATGATTTTAGGCAGCTTTTTTCAACAAGTATATAATATGGCTGATTCTATTATCGTAGGTCAGTTTGTTGGTTCGTCTGCACTGGCGGCAGTCGGTGCCTGCGCTGCACTTACGAATGTCTTCATTTGTATAGCATTGGGTGCCGGTGTAGGTGCAGGAGTGCTCGTGAGCCGTTATTTTGGAGCCAGAGATTATAGTAAAATGAAAACAATCGTGTCAACATCATTGATCAGCTTCCTGATTCTAAGCGTACTTCTGGGTGTATTTGGCTTTTGTTTTTCCCATTCGATGATGAGTTTATTACATACACCTGCTGATATACTGGATGAAGCAGTACTGTACCTTCGTGTTTATTTTGTGGGATTTCCGTTTCTGTTTATGTATAACATCCTTTCAACGATGTTTACCTCGATCGGTGAATCAAAGATTCCATTGGGACTGTTGATATTTTCTTCTATTTTGAATATTTTTATGGATCTCTGGATGGTGGCCGGACTTGGTTTGGGGGTATTTGGTGCAGCTCTTGCAACCCTCATTGCGCAGGGGATTTCGGCAGTGTTTTCACTTTTGATTTTCTTTAGCCGGATGCGTCGATATAAAAGTCATTTTGACTGGTTTGACGGGAAGGAATTGCATTCCATGCTTCGGATCGCTGTGCCATCTGTTCTTCAGCAGTCTACAGTGTCAATTGGCATGATGATCGTACAGGCAGTTGTAAATCCATTCGGTACACAGGCACTTGCCGGTTATTCGGCAACGATGCGGGTAGAGAACGTTTTTTCACTGATCTTTGTATCCATTGGAAATGCAGTTTCACCGTATGTTTCCCAGAATTTTGGCGCAAAGAAAATGGAACGTATCAAAAAAGGATATCATGCGGCACTGGTGTTGGATTTATGTTTTGCAGTTCTTGCTTTTATAGTCATTGAAACGCTGCATACCCAGATTTCCTCGTTATTCCTGGGAAAAGACGGAACTGCCCTGGCATATCAGGTGTCCGGGGATTATATGAGATGGCTTGGTTATTTTTTCATTTTTATGGGTATCAAGATGGCAACAGATGGAGTCCTCCGTGGACTTGGTGTTATGCGCCCGTTTCTCGTTGCCAATATGGTAAACCTTGCAATCCGCCTGACAGTTGCTTTGATTTTTGCACCTCGTTTTGGTATCGAATTTGTCTGGCTTGCCGTACCGGCTGGCTGGTTTGCCAATTTTGTGATTTCCTATGTGGCACTTAGAAAATCGTGGCCAACTGATAAAGCAGCTTCAGTTTGCTAACTGTCTGTTTATTCCGGAAATAGAATTACCCGCACCAACGGTGCGGGTAATAGCATAAGTCAGCAAGAATATAAAATCAGAAATATAATGCCGAAAATCCTTATGGAAGCGGATGACCTGCAGCCAGGTACAGCTCATACCATTCTTCGCGAGTCAGTGTTATCTCACATGCTGCGATAATTTCTTTCAGGCGGCTTTCGCTTGCAGTTCCGGTAATGATTTGCATATTTGCCGGGTGGCGTAAAATCCACGCAGCCGCAATGGTAGTGTCGCTGACATTATATTTTTCAGCCAGTACATGAATCTTTTGATTCAGCTCCGGGTATTCGTCACTTCCGAGAAAGCATCCTTTCCATGCCGGCATCTGAAATGGTGACCAGGCCTGGAGGGTGATATCGTGGAGGCGGCAGTAGTCGAGCAGACTTCCGTCGTGGTCAATTGAACCGGGGGTTTCCATATTGACTTCCATACCATTTGCAACAAGATTGGAAACCGGAATGCTGAATTGAACCTGGTTGACAACGAGCGGTTGGCAGACATACTTCTGCAGCAGTGCAATCTGCATCGGTTTGTGGTTTGAAACACCAAAATGGCGGACCTTTCCGCTCTCAAACAGAACATCAAATGCGGCAGCAACCTCTTCCGGTTCTACGAGTGCATCCGGACGGTGAAGCAGCAGAAGATCGAGATAATCTGTCTGAAGCCGTTTTAAAATACCATCGACGGATTTCAAAATGTGCTCTTTTGAGAGATCATAATAACCTTGCCGGATGCCGCATTTTGACTGCAGGTAAATATCTTCCCGTTTCAGGGATGGATCGCCGGCAAAGGCTTCGCCGAACACAGTCTCGCTCATACCGCCGCCATAGATATCCGCATGATCGAAGAAATATGCGCCCTGTTCCAATGCAGAGTGAATGAAATGGTTCATTTCCTTCTTCGATTTTTCAGAAAGTCGCATGCATCCGACTGCAATGGAAGGAATTTTTTGCAGATGATTGCCTAAAATAGTTTCTCTCATGATAAAAATCTCCTTTGTAATGATTTGATATTCGCGGAATTTTTCCGTAAAGCAAGTATGGAAGAAGTCCGGAAGTAAAGAAATAATAATTGTTATACTTTTGACCATGGTATCATCATATCATAGAAGCGCACTCGAGGGTCAATGAAAATTTCTTGAGATAGCTATTAAATTTGAGTAAGAGATAGAAGAGCAGATATTATATCTTGAAAAAAGTACGTTCCATTGGTTCCGTTGAAGTCAATAGATTCCTCTTTACTTTCCCGACACAACTGCTATAATATATCAGACAGCAAGTAAAGGCAAAACAGAGAGGAATTCTATAATGGACATTATACAAAAATTTGGTAACGCAGTGAGCAGTATGTCTCTGGAGGATCCCGGGAAGGCGCGCAGGCTTCTTCTTACAGGATATCGACTTCAGGAGAAACGACTGCTCTTTTTTTCAGATAAAAAGCTGCCCAAGTCGGGACAGTATGTAGCAAGAATTGTTATGAAAAATATCATCCAGGCACTTTCAAAGCCTGAAAATTCAGCGATGGTCAGCATCTTTGTTCCGGGAGAGCTTTTGACGGCGGCAGGGCTGACTCCGTATTCGGTAGAAGCAATGTCCTGCTTTATCGCAGGAACAAGATGTGAGCAGACATTTTTGAGAAAAACAGAAGAAGAGGGATTTCCGGAAACGATGTGCTCCTATCACAGAGTTTTCCTTGGAGCGGCACTATCCGGACTTGTGCCAAAGCCAAAATGTATGATCTACACAAATCTGGCATGTGACAGCAATATGATGACCTTCCCGTATCTGAAGCAGAAAAATATGCTTCCGGGATTTTTTATAGATGTACCGTATGACAAGAACGAAGATTCTGTAAAATATGTGGCAGATCAGCTCCGGGAGTTGAAAGCATTTTTAGAAGATGTTACTGGAAAGAAGATTTCCGAAGAGGCAGTACGGCAGGCGGTCAATAACAGCAACCAGGCAGCCGCATATTATCATGAACAGCTGGCACTGCGCAAAGAACATGATCCGGTCACGAGCCTGACCAATGAGCTGTACGCGATTTTCATGTGCCACCTCATGGCGGGTTCGCAGGAGGCAGTCAAGTATACGAAATTGCTTCTGGAAGATGTGAAAAAGGCACCGAAGAGCGAAGGTCTGCATATTCTCTGGATGCATATGATGCCATTTTTGCAGGAACCGGTAAAGGATATTTTCAATTACAGTGACCAGATTCATATCAGTGCCTGTGACTTTGTGGCAGACGGATTTCAGAAGACACATTATGAAGATCCGTATGAGTCCATGGCAGAAAAGATGGTGAACTGCATTTACAATGGAAGCGTCAAGCAGAGAATCCAGAAGGCAAAAGAGCTTGCGGCGCAGACAAATGTGGATGGAGGAATCCTTTTTACACATTGGGGATGCAAAGGTACGATCGGAGCTTCCAGTCTGATCAAAGGATCGCTTGAGGAAGCAGGGATCCCGACCATGATCCTTGATGGAGATGGATGTAATCCGGCAAACAGCAGTGATGGACAGATTTCTACAAGACTTCAGGCTTATATGGAGATGCTGAAGGTAAATAAAGCAGAAAAATATGCCGCAAATCACGGAAAGGGGGCTGGGTCAGATGATACATTATGTCTGTAAATATACGCCGGTAGAGTTATTGAATGCATTTGGAGAAGAGTGTGCCGTACTGGAGGAAATGCCGGAGAACTTTGAAATGTCGGATCAGATCGCACACGCAAATCTGTGCGGCTTTGGGAAATCTGTGATTCAGGCAGTTCTGGAAGGAAAGGTCAAGCAGCTTGTACTTGTGAACTGCTGTGATTCTGCGCGGAGAGTTTATGATATTGTAGAGAGCACCGGAAAATGCAAATTTTTATATATGCTGGACCTTCCGCATGAAGATAATGAATGTGAGAAGGTAAAGTATGCACAGGCAATCATGCGCCTGAAAAAAGCATACGAAAAATTTTCCGGAAAAACTTTTGATAAGGAAGCATTTTTAAATTCATTTACAGAAAATGAGACAGAAATGAAGCCATACATTGGTCTGCTGGGTGTGCGTGTAACGGGTATTCTTGAAAAAATGATCCGGGATAATATTCAGATGGACGTGGACAATCTTACTTGCACCGGCGGAAGACAGCTTGCAGTTGTTCCGGAGCAGATGAGACAGATGGATGAAGAAAAAATGTTTCTGGCTTATGCGGATGCCCTGCTTTGCCAGATCCCATGTTTCCGAATGAATAACAACACTCGGAGAAATCAGCTGTATCTGGATCCAAACTTGAAGGGAATTATTTATCATACGATCAAATTCTGTGATTATTATGGATTTGAATATGCGAGCATTAAAAAGAATATCAAAGTACCGCTTCTGAAAATCGAGACGGATTTTACAAGTCAGAGCGCTGGACAGTTACTGACGAGAATCCAGGCGTTTGCAGAAACGATTGAAGGATCGGAAGACATGGATCCGGGAAAAGGAATCAGTGAGGAGGCAAGAAAAAAGATGGAGTCAGGAATATATTATGTAGCAGGGATCGATAGTGGCTCTACAAGTACAGACGTTGTGATTCTGGATCAGGACGGAAAAATTAAATCTACGATGATCATTCCGACAGGCGGCGGAGCGATGATGAGTGCGGAGAAAAGCCTGGATCTTGCCGTAGAGAAGGCAGGAATTAAGAAAGAAGAAATCGTCAGAATTGTCACGACGGGATATGGACGTGCTTATATTGAAAGCGGGGATGACAGTATTACAGAGATCACCTGTCATGCCAAAGGTGCGCATTACCTGAACCCGAATGTGCGGACGGTGATCGATATCGGCGGACAGGATATCAAGGCGATCAGCATCGATGAAAATGGGGCAGTAAAGAATTTCCTGATGAATGACAAATGTGCGGCAGGAACTGGAAGGTTTCTGGAAATGATGGCACGGACTTTGGGACTTTCTCTTGAAGAGATGAGTACAAAAGGATTGGAATGGAAGGAAAATATTGTGATTTCCAGTATGTGTACGGTGTTCGCTGAGTCAGAGGTGGTATCACTTGTGGCTCAGAATAAAGATGTGGCAGATATCATCCATGGTCTGAATGTGTCGGTTGCTTCGAAAGTAGGAGCACTGGCGGCACGTCTTGGGAAAAAGAATCCGGGAGAATATATGATGACAGGCGGAGTGGCAAAGAATCCTGGAATCATCAAAGCACTGGAAGAAAAGCTGGATGCGAAATTGTATATTTGTGACGAGGCACAGCTTTGTGGTGCGCTTGGAGCTGCATTGTTTGCATATGAGAAGTGCAGTGTGTAGAGGCTGTGTTTGTAATCACCGGACATTATTTTATATTGCATAAAAAAGAGAAACCTTACCAATTTTGAACTGCTCCCCGTCAAGTAGACAATTGAAAAAATATAAATTTTTCCTGCCAGTAGAAATTATCTGCTGGCAGTTTTATGCAGCTTGCAAGTAAATTTTGTGTTTTTCCATTGGTCCATTGTCGATACATTTAGCAACTCGCGACATGCTTTGCGTTATTCCAGCATTTATAAGTTTTGTATGAAATATCCTGTTTGTATATTGAAATCCCCTGTCACTGTGAAACAGTGGCTGCGCACCAGGATTTCTAAGTAAAGCACTGTCTACCGTATCAAACACCAAAGTATTGTTGTTCTTATCACGAATAGCATACGAAACAATCCGTCTATCATATAGATCCAGTATTGCACTTAGATAAAGTTTACGTTTTTCCATCCCCATATAATAATGGAATTCTGTCACATCAGTGAGCCATTTCTCGTTTGGTGCTTTGGCAGTGAACTCGCGATTAAGTATGTTTTCAGCTATATACTGAGGGTTTGCAGCCTGTCTTGTGCACCCGTTGTTAGAATACTTGATAGTTGATTTTATATTAAGTTTACGGCAAATGCGTAGCACACGTTTATCGTTTACATCAATACCATGATATCGTTCCAGATCATCTCTGATCCTTCGATAGCCTTTATCCGGTGACTCTGTATGAATCTTTTCTATCTCATCAGCAATAAGTCTATTCTTTTGTTCACTTTCAGGAATTTCTCTATGTAACCATTTATAGTAAGAGGCTTTGGAAACTCTGTCAAGTTTACAAAGTGCAGCGATTGGATAATTATGTTCTTTGTGTTCTTCTTTGATTGCCTGATATATATGTTCATGACGAATCAGGCTTAGCCCCGCCTCCTCTCTATTTCTTCGAGTTTTTTTAAGAAAGATGTAAAAACTGAAAACCGGTAAGGTTTTTTACGCATATCGCCATGCAATATGCAATTATCTTTTATTTCATTGCATCTTTAATTGCGCCAAGCAGCTCTTCGTAGGTTTCATATGCCGGGATCTGCGGATAATCCGCTTTGATCTTGTCGGTTGAACGGAATAAGAATCCTGCCTTACTTGCCTGGATCATACCCAGATCGTTGTAAGAATCCCCACTTGCAATTGTTTCAAATCCGATGGACTGCAGTGCCTTCACGGTTGTTAGTTTGGAATTTTCCACACGCATCTTGAAGTCTGTGATCTCACCATTTTCCGCAATTTCCAGACTGTTGCAGAAAAGTGTCGGATGATCAAGCTTTTCCATGAGTGGCATTGCAAATTCGGTGAAGGTATCACTGAGAAGGATTACTTGGGTGAAGGAACGTAGCTCATCCAGGAAGTCTTTTGCGCCCGGAAGCGGATCAATCTTGGAAATTGTTTCCTGAATTTCTTTGATTCCGAGACCATGCGCTTTTAAAGTATCCAGTCTCCAACGCATCAGTTTGTTATAATCAGGTTCATCTCTTGTGGTTCTTTTCAGTTCTGGAATTCCACTTGCTTCTGCAAATGCAACCCAGATTTCCGGTACAAGTACTCCTTCGACATCCAGACATGTAATATACATATGTTAACCCTCCTGTACTTTCTGTTTTTTGCTTTCTATCATATCATATATCTGTTTATTTTGCATGCTTTTTTGAAATTGAAGTAACTGTTCAGAGCCAACCTCCAAAATGCTACGCATTTCGTCGGTGTGGCGTATCCGCCAA
>NZ_JAQCSY010000005.1:118659-163080 GCF_027686195.1 Coprococcus sp. AF102-57
GAATAAAAACTGCTGGAGAGAAACCTGTATAAACTACATGATGGCATGGAAAACCATGTAAAGAAGTTATTCGGGAAAATTGCGGGTTCCATTTTGGAATGTGCGCAAACCGGAAAGATGTTGACGATAAATTTTTTCAGGGACTATAATATAAGTATCTGTGGCAAAAGAGGGATGTTTCGGAATGGATCATTGAAAAAAGAAAATCTGCCGAAACATATTTTGCTTAAATTACATAAAGGAGAAAAAGGATGAATAACTTTATTTTTGAAAATAAAACGAAAGTATATTTCGGGAAAGGATGTGTCGGTGAGTATCTGCCGAAAATCGCTGCGGTGCATGGGGATAAGGTTCTGCTTGCCTATGGCGGCGGCTCGATCAAGAAAAATGGAGTTTATGAGGAAGTCATAGCAGCACTTGAAAAAGCCGGGAAAACGATCATTGAATTTCCGGGGATCATGGAAAATCCGACTTATAAGAAGGTGCTTGAAGGCACAAAGCTGGTAAAGGAAAAACAGGTGGACTGGATCCTTGCAGTCGGCGGAGGCTCGGTTATGGACTGTAGCAAGGCAATTTCCATGGCAGCGGTCAGCGAGAAAGATGTGTGGGATGAGTACTGGGCGAAGAAGGGGGTTATGGATTTTGAACCGATGCCGCTTGGTGTGATCGTAACAGCGTCCGGAACAGGCAGCGAGTGCAACGGGGGAGCAGTCATTACCAATGAAGAGGTCATGATCAAGACAGACCGGGATTATCCGAAATGCAATCCGGAATTTGCATTAATGGATCCGACTTACACTTATACTGTTCCGACAAAACAGATGGTGGCAGGAAGCTTTGATATCCTGTCTCACGTTATGGAGACTTATTTCAGTGAGCCGGACGAGGATAACGTATCAGATGATATTTCGGAAGCTCTGATGCGC
This sequence comes from Coprococcus sp. AF102-57, assembly GCF_027686195.1. Classification (NCBI taxonomy): domain Bacteria; kingdom Bacillati; phylum Bacillota; class Clostridia; order Lachnospirales; family Lachnospiraceae; genus Coprococcus; species Coprococcus sp. AF102-57. The sequence continues at coordinate 119,586 of NZ_JAQCSY010000005.1, forward strand.
GGCGTGATAACAAGTCTTCGTGCGGCATTGGTAAATCCGGAGGATTATACAGCAAGAAGTAATCTGATGTGGCTGTCTACCATGGCGGAGAACCGGATCATCAAGCTCGGCAAAAAATGTGATTTTGAATGCCATCAGATGGAGCATCAGATCAGTGCTTATACCAACTGCAGTCATGGATGTGGACTTGCTGTGCTGCATCCGGTTTATTATCGGCATATCTGTCAGGCAGGCGCAAAGAAATTTACCCGGTTTGCGGAAAATGTATGGAAAATTCCGAGAAATGGACGTACCGATGAAGAGATGGCTGAAGCTGGCGTAGAGGCATTGGCTGATTTTATCAGAGAGATCGGACTTCCGACAACACTTCGGGAAGTAGGCGTGGAGAAAAAAGAGGATCTGAAAGAAATTGCGGATTCTTGTTATCTGGTGGATGGAAGTTATAAGAAGATGACACATGAGGAGATTCTGGAAATATTTTTGGAGTGCTTCTAGCTAATTGGAATGGAACTGAAAGAGATTAAAGAGATCCCTGTGCCGTAAATGGTGCAGGGATCTCTTGCTGTCGTGATCTGGTATGCAGGAAAAGATATCAGTGATAGTTTTTCTCTTTCTGGCCAGCATTTAGCTATTGTAATTCGTTAATAATTGTTTCAATGGTTGCGACATCTTCTTCCAGCATATCTGCGATTTGTTCTTTGGAATATTTTTTTTCTAATTTCTTTTTGACCTGACTTTTTAAAAGGTCATTTTTTCCTTGAGTTTTTCCCGTCTCGATTCCAGCTTCCTCACCCTCAGCAAAGGCTTTTTGCCGTTCTATTTCTCTTTCTTCCCATGCTCGCATGAACTTCGCCTCCATTTTCTTGTTCGACCTGATCTGACAGACTTTCTGATGGAGCAATTTAATCTTCTGGCTTGTGCACGAACCCGCGACCTCATTCGTTGATTTTTCCATGTAATGAAGTAACTCTATCAGTTCCGGTGATACCATTTCAGGATGCGTGCCATGGCAGTTCAGAAAAATACGTGTTGCATCATCTTGCAGATCAAGATCTGGACATTCTTCGCATTTCATTCGGAAAGTATACTTGTAAAATCCTTTTCCGAATGGATCAAAGGGCATGATCAGAATGATAAAAGCTCGATTTAGTTTATTGAAATCAACGCTTCCAGGCGGTAGCAGATTACTGTCCAGTACCGCCTGATAGAAGCGGCTGCGTTTGGGAAGATTCTTTGTATCTTCCTTCTGCGCTTCTGTATCGTACACAGTATCATCGTCATCCCATGCATAGACATCTAATCGGACCTGCCGGTTATCTGGAAAAGTCCGTATTTCTTTTTCAGAATGTGGTGGCAATCTAAGTGGGATATCCTGCCCCAGAATAATATCCAGTACCGTTTTCATATTCTCTGAATCTTCCATTGCTTCATCGAATAAAAATCTGTCCAACAGATTAAGTTTTGAGAATTCTTTTCTTTTGTTCATTTGTTTCTCCTTTCATTAGATAAAAATGTTCCGAAAGGAGAAAGGCTATATGATTATATTAACATATGACGGGAATATGTAAAAGAGGCGATCTCAATCCGGATATTTTCAGTTGTCGTTCATTGTCGGAAAAAGTTGCCGGAAACTGGCTCCGAAAATGAGATTGGGTTGAATAGATAAGGTTGCAAACAAGAAGAAGTTTGTTTGCGTATGGATATCGTAGCATAAGTCTGCTGAAACGGCAATTTCGAAAACAGTCGGAAAATTTCGTTGGGATTTCTATAGACAACATTTGCAGGCGCAGTGATCGTGGTGGCACTGCTGACCGGAAAGGTCAGAGGAAGAAAAGAATAAACAAGTAATACAGAAAAATGAGGAAAACATCGAAGTGAAAACCGGTTGTTTTCCTCATTTTTTAATAAGTTTGGAAAATTGCATTTCACAGCAGATAAAAGTCTCAGGTGGTAAAATTTCTATACTGGATGGATATCTTGGTTAAGGTGATCTGAAGTGTTTTGAGGATTTGTTTCCTCCGAGTGTTCATTCACCGGAAGATATTCATACTTCGGAATGAAATCCCGTTTATCGTACAGTTTATAATACTGAATGAAAATACGGTCCATAACTTTTGGAATCTGACTTTCATCTGGTTCAAACAAAATGATCAGATACTGCATGGCACTATACCGTGTACACACGTCAATCTTGCGGATCTTGTGACGGATCGCTTCCTCCATGTATTCCAGTGCCTGTTCAATATTTTCAATATACATCATAGAATCCGGAGCGGTTTCCATTGTGACCATGACCAGGAAACAATGGTATTTATGTCGTTCTCCAAGCTGGTTGATGTACTCATAAATCTTAGAAAATTCACGGTAATTAAGATTAAGTGCTCCGGAATAGTTTCCGCTGTTGCGAAGTGCTTTTGCCACAAGGGAAAGATCTTTTGCTACGCTGGAAACCGGGAATACGGTATTGCCCATCTGCTGATAGAAAAAGAAGTTGTGTTTTCCGTTTTGCTTGACATAATAGAGTGCTTTATCTGCTTTGGAAGAACACTCGTCAAAGGAATCTCCTTTGGTACACATGCAAAGTCCGGCAGAAATGGATGCAACACGGATCTCAAAATCTTTTTTCTTCTCAGAATCAAAGCGGGAAAACAGAGTTTCCATAAGCTCGGATATTTCATTTTTACCGGCATCCGGTACAAAAAGAAGGAATTCATCGCCACCAAACCTGCAGCCAACCGAATTTCCGATATGCTCGGAGAGGAGAGTTCCAAGTGCTTTCAGTGCACGGTCGCCGGCTTTATGACCGTAGATATCATTTATCTTTTTCAGATTATCCATATCCATAAAGATCAGACAGCCATTGTGCTCCTGCATCAGCCGTGCAATCATTTTCTGACCGGTATTTCGCATAGGGAGTCCGGTAAGAAGATCAAAGTTTTCTGCTTCTTCCTGGTTCTTCATCGTATTCATAACATTGGAAATGAAGTTGCTGATTTCAAATTCCATGCCAGGAAGAGCTGGCTCGTCATCAATTTCCAGATAAGTATCTGTGATCGTCAGACGATTCTCATCCAACAGCCTGAGAAAAATATCTGCAATTTCCGGATCGAATTGAGTTCCTCTGTTTTTGCGTATTTCTTCATAAATTGTTTCTTTTGGAAGAGAATTACGGTAAATACGGTGGGAATTCATTGCGTCATAGCTGTCGGCAACAGCAACGATCCGCGCATGGATCGGAATCTCTTCCCCTTTCAGACCGTCTGGATAACCATGGCCATCATAACGCTCATGATGAGATCGGGCAACTTCGGTTACATGATTGATGATCGAAACATTTTTCAAAATCTCAGCACCAATAACCGTATGTTCCTTAATAACAGCGTACTCTTCGCTTGTCAGTCTGGATGGCTTGTTTAAAATAATATCAGGGATGCCGACTTTTCCGATATCATGCAGATGAGCTGCATGTCGGAGATTGACGATTTCAGAGCGATTCCAACCCATTTCCTGCGCAATCAGTGCAGAGTATTCCGCAACACGATGGGAGTGCCCTCTGGTGTATTCGTCCTTGGCCTCGATGGTTGTAGAGAGAGTCTGCATCATCTGTAAGGAAATTTTTTCCATCTGCCGTTTACGTTTCAAAAGCTCCTCTTTTTGACGATGCATTTCAATGGTATGCACATTCTTTATTGTACGGATAATGTTAATGAAAAGAAGGATCAACATGCTGACACCAATAAAAAGACCGGAAATCAAAACTACAAAATATGTAGAAATGGATTCGATGGCGATGGCAAGCATTGCAATGATCAGGCCAATCAGCACCAATTTGTTTTTCCGGTATTCTTTCTTTCGCATATCCAGACAGAAGGTCAGGAAAATCAGAAAGAAGGTGACTGCAAGAATCACGTGGGCGCCCGGCAGAGTTTCAATAAAATCAGCAATGCCAGTCAGATGAAGAACCAGACAGATCAAAAAGTTACCAAATGCCGCACAGCCAAGGTAAAAGTAAGGCTTTTTATAACGCCCCTGCTGAATGAGATCTGCATAAAAAAGTACCGGGATCGGAACGAGCATGATCATCACAAAGCATAAAGTCCCCAGTGCAGATGGATTCGGAACTATAAGCTGTCTGAGCTTGGATTCGCCGAGCATCCATGTAGCTCCCATGGTCATGCACCATCCAAGATATTCCATATCGAATTTTCTGTCATAGACAATTCCGAGTGCGATACTGAAAAGGATGGTAATGATACCGGCGAACAAGATAAAGAAAGCAATAATCGTCTCAAGCCCGTAAGATTCAAAAATATATTCCCAGATATCACTCTTGTCTCCGGAATAGATCTCATTGACTACACCGGAATAGTTAGAGGTATTGGTAGTCAGCTCAATACGGAGTTCTTTTCCTGCATCTGCTGCTGAAGTAGGACAGAAAACATAACAGCTGGCAGAATTTTTCCCAGTCAGTCGATGGTCTTTGGTTGAGTATTCAGTGCGAAGCACTCCGTCAATATAGAAACGGATATCCTGCAGAGAGGAACGTATAGCAAGTGAACTTTGTGTATAATTTTCAGGAAGTGTTGTGGTAATGACCATAGTCTCTTTTGCAGGAACATTGTAATGTCCGGGGACGGCAATCTGTTCTTTGCTTCCATCGGAGTGAATCCAGGTAAAAGTACCACGATATGTGATGTCGCTGGATTGGATTCTGGCATTGTGATTGTTAATTCCTGTGAATTGTATTACCAGAAACCAGATAAGTATCAGGAACATCAGAAGATAGTAAAATCCGATCTGGATTTTGCTTATTTTATAGTTTTCTTTTGTCAAAACAGAGACTCCTTATCTACAATTTTGGTCTATTTGAAGATATTATACGATGTGAGTGTCAAAAGTGAATTTTGCCACTTACTGATGTAACCGGATTGCTCCATTGCTACGCAATTCCCACAATCTTTAAACATCATTATACTATTTGCGGACAATATTTGCAATTAAAGAGAAGGAGGAATGGTGGAAAAAGACAGGTCATGGTAGTTGAGAAATACCAGAAGATAGATTATAATTTTCATAAAATATTTTGTGTATGAAAGGGAACGTAAAATGGTAAAATTAAGCACACTTTGTTATATTGAGCAGGATGGAAAATATCTGATGCTTCACCGGACTGTCAAAGAAAATGATATCAATAAAGACAAGTGGATCGGAGTAGGCGGTCATTTTGAAAAAGGGGAAAGCCCGGAGGAATGTCTTCTTCGTGAGGTGTGGGAAGAGACGGGATACACGCTGACATCCTGGAGATATCGTGGGATTGTAACCTTTGTATATGGCGAAGATGTAGTAGAATATATGTCGCTTTATACGGCAGATGGTTTTACAGGAACGCCGATTGCGTGTGATGAAGGAGAACTGGAATGGGTAGAAAAGTCTAAGATCGGAGAACTGGAATTGTGGGAAGGGGATCGGATCTTTTTTGAACTCCTTGAAAATGAGCAGCCGTTTTTCTCATTAAAGCTTGTATATAACACAGATGATGTTCTGGAATATGCAGCGTTAGATGGAAAAGAGATGAAAGATTTCAGAAGAAGAGAGTGTTAAAGTGGAATGTCGAATAGTGTGAAAAAGTTACGAAAGTAATGTTTTGGCATGGAATGTTGAGTCTGCTCATTTGGATAGTGTATGATGATAAAGATTCTCATTAAATGAAGGGGGAAAAGAGAATGTATAGTGAGTTGACAAAGATGGAAGGGAAAAGGATTGTAATCCGCACATTCGGTTATTTTGATATTTTTGTGGATGGGGAAACGATTCCTTTTTCATGTAAGAAAGCCAAAGAACTGTTGGCACTTCTGGTTGACAGAAGAGGAGGATTTGTGACGACGGGGGATGCGATCAGTTATTTATGGGAGGATGAATGTACAGAAAAAAGAATAAAAGATAAATTCCGCAAAGTGATAAAAGAACTTCGGAGAACGTTAAATGCATACGGAATCGAAAGAGTCCTGCATCGGGTAAATCAGGAGAGCCGTATCCGCACAGAGCATGTGGAGTGTGATCTGTATGACTACCTGGAGGATGAGGAAAAACATAAAAAGCTGTTCAAAGGAGTGTATATGACGAATTACAGCTGGGCGGAAAACACTTTGGGAACGTTGTTGAATCAAAAAGAATAATGGGGAATATAGCAAAAATCGGGAGACTGTTATCAGACAGCCTCCCGATTTTTTTTGAAGAGATTTTATTGGACTACACATTCTTTGTACAGTTTTTTGATTGTGAATGTCTGCTGTAAAAGGAATAAAAAATAGATGGTTCAAAAGATTTTGTAAAAGAAACGAAAAAAGGATGAAAAAGAAACGGTTTCTGGACGGAAAAGAAACGGAAATCGGTTGTATGGATGTGTAAAATGAGGAAAGGATCCGAAAATAAAAAGAAAGAGAGGAAAAAGAATGAGACAATTGAGACGGCTGTTATCCGTTTTGGTAATGGCAGTAACGATCGTGGGGATGTCGATGACGGCATTTGCACAGGAAAAAGATTCAGGGGTAGGAGGACTTGGAAGCCTGACGATAGCGAATGCATCAAAAGGAGTGGTGTATTCTGTTTACAAGGTGTTTGATGCGAAAGTAAATGCTGATGGAACTTCAGTGGCGTATACCAAAAAGAATCTTGCTGATAATCCATATTTTGAGAAAGATTCAGCAGGGAATGTATTTACAAAAGAGGAAGCTTATCGACCAGAGTCAAAAGAACAATTATCCGAAGGTGCAATTGAATGGATTAAGAAGAATAGTACAGAAATATCGAGTGTGACATCCGATGGCTCTATATTAAAATTTACCGGTCTTCCATACGGCTACTATTATGTCACCAGCACTTTAAAAGATGGCGGTATGATCATGGTAACGAGTGTTGCAAAAGACGCGCAGATCGTGGACAAAAACAGTAAGGAGCCGCAGTGGACTCCGGGGAATGACGGGAATGCCGGAGGGAAAAGTATTGTACTTGACGATGGTAAACAGGTAAAGGAAAATAATGTCAGTATCGGTGAAACGGTTCATTTCCGTTTACAGATCAACACCTCGAATTATGTTGCAGACAAGCAGATCAAGGAATTCATTATTGAAGATACTCTTCCGACCGGATTTGATGCAGCAAAGATCACATCTGTGATGATTGAAGAAGAACCGCTGGAACAGTTTGAAAATACAACTTTCCCGGTTACGATCCCTTGGGCAGCGGATGAAGGAGAAAATGGCTGGAAAAATCTTTATGATACCGGGGCAAGAATTACCATTGATTATACGGCTGCGTTAAACGATAAAGCAGTGATCGACGGTGAAGGAAATAAGAACAGTGCCAGATTTTCATGGAATTATACGACAGAGGAACCGGGAAAAAGCTCGATAGAGGATTCTACAACAACAGATACCTATGCGGTTGTGATCCAGAAGGTCAATGAAAAAGGAGAGGCACTTACTGGAGTGGAATTTGAAGTGCCGTTCCCGGTTCAGGCAGAAGAAGAAAGCGGTGTGTATACTGTAAAAGGCGGACAGACCGGAAACGGAAAGGTGAAAGCCGGAAGTGATGGAGCTGTGGTGATCAAAGGTCTGAAGATGGGTGATTACAGAGTTACAGAAACAAAAGCACCAGAAGGATATAACAAGCTGACGGAGTCATTTCTGGTAAGTGCCGAAAAGATCAGGGCGACAAGGACGGACGCCAGTACATATCTTGATGAAAACGGAAATGTTACAGAAAGTGAGACTGAGACAAAGGTAACTTATACAAATGCAGATTTTGCAGCAAAGGTAAAAGTTGTTGTAAATAAATCAGGAAAACTTCTTCCGGGGACAGGTGGAACAGGTGAAATGATCTTTACGGTCAGTGGAGTACTGATTGCAATTGTTGCAGGAGTTGTCCTGTTGAATACAAAAAGACGAAAACGAATTGTATGATAGTGAATGAGCCGGAACAAAGGGGAAGACTTTTCTTTTTTATATGGACAGGAATCCTTCTTGTGGGAATCGCGGTCATGCTCTATCCAAAAGTCGGAAAGATCTGGAATGCCGGTCGGCAAAGCAGGGTGGTAGATGGATATGAAAGGTCAGTGGAGAAGCTGGATGCCAGGAAGGAAGAGGAAATGATCGCACAGACAAGAGCGTATAATGTGATGCTTCTGGAACAGAATAACCCAGTGCCGAATGACAAAAATACTGATAGTTATGGAGCACTTTTGAATATGACATCTGACGGTGTGATGGGATATCTGGAAATTTCGGAAATCCGGTTGAAACTTCCGATTTACCATGGAACGGGTGATTTTGCAATCTGCAATGGCGCAGGACATGTGGAAGGAAGCAGTTTCCCGATAGGCGGAAAGGGAACACATGCGGTGCTTTCTTCCCACAGAGGACTGCCGGGGGCGAAACTTTTCTCGGATCTGGACAAGCTGAAGGTGGGAGACTATTTTACAATTACAGTGCTCCGGCAGACGATTTTCTATCAAATCGATCGGATCGATATTGTAGAACCGGAGGAAACGGGACTGCTTGCCCTGGATAAGGAGAAGGATTACTGCACATTACTGACATGTACGCCTTACGGTATCAATACCAAACGGCTTCTGGTGCGGGGCGTACGCTGTGAGGTGACGGAGAGAGCGGAGCCAATCCGGACAGGCGAGAAGACGTATCGGGGATGGTACGCTGTGATCGGACTGAATCTGTTTGTGGCAGGCGTGATCTTGTGCTGGAAAAGGAAGAAAAAAAGAAGAGGATAAATATAAATGAGGGGGATAAAAATGCAGACAGTATTTGCTGAAAAAACAGAAGACCGGTCGCTGGATGATAACAGACATATCGGGGAGCTTTTCTTTATCCGGATGTACTGGGAAAAAGGGAGGATTCCGTCTGGAAATATTCTGTACTGGAAGGATGCCAAAAGAGAGGATGCACAGATCAATTTCACAGGATTTGACGGGCTTTTGCTGTATCTGGATGAAACTTGCGAGCAGAATGGTGTATTACTGAGGAAAGCACAGGTCAGAAGAAATCAGAAAAGAAGACGGTATCTTGAAGCGGGAAAGGAACTGGAGCTGGTAAAAAAATCGGAGCATGCAGCTGTTTTCTGGTTAAAAGTAATGGGACGGGAGTTCGCATCTTTTCAGGGGATAGTGCATATCTGGGGAAGAGATTATCCGTACCGGAGCGGATTTGAACTGATTATACTGCTGAAAGATATTGTAGGATTTACAGAGAGAAGGAGTGTAAGGAAAAACTGGAAGGCAGAGAGAAACTGACGATAAAAGATTGTGAAGTTCTGAAAGACATATTATAATGACATAAGAAACTACAGACAAGAAGAACAGGAGATGCAGACAATGGAATTATGGGATATTTATGATGCAGATAAGAAACCAACAGGAAGAACGATGAAGCGCAATGACTGGTGTCTGAAGAACGGGGAGTATCACCTTACTGTTCTTGGCGTTGTAGCAAGACCGGACGGGGAATTTCTGATCACTAAAAGGGTAATGACGAAAGCCTGGGCACCAGGCTGGTGGGAGGTATCCGGCGGTGCTGCGCAGGCGGGAGAAGCGTCTTACGATGCTGTATTAAGAGAAGTCAGAGAAGAAACAGGACTGGATGTAAGCCGGGCAGACGGAGGTTATCTTTTCACTTACAAGAGAGAGAATCCAGGGGAAGGAGATAATTATTTCGTAGATGTGTATCGTTTTGTGATGGATATTGATGAAAAAGATCTCCATCTTCAGGAGGCAGAGACAGATGGTTATATGTTTGCAACATTAGATGAAATTAAGGCATTTGCGGCAGAAGGAAAGTTTCTGCATTATGACAGTATAAAGAAAGCATTTGAGATGTAAGTAAAATAAAAATCGGATTATCGGGGAAATGACAGATCGCCTGATAATCCGATTTTTTATAAAACAGAAACTCTGAAAAAATATGCAATACATAGCGAGTATCTGTTTCTTTCTGCTACTTGCAATATGATGCAATCACTTTCAACACCTTATCCATTTCCAGTGGCTTTGCGAGATGCTCATTGATTCCGGCATTCTTTGACTTCTGGATATCTTCCGCAAAAGCATTGGCGCTGAGGGCAATGATTGGAACCGTTGGGGCATCAGGGCGGGAAAGTCCGCGGATCGCCTTTGCGGCATCCAGACCATTCATAACCGGCATCATAATATCCATAAGAATGATGTCGTATTCATATGGCTTTGATTTTTCAAAAAGCCGGACGGCTTCTAGTCCGTTGATGGCTGTGGATACATTAAGTCCTGCGGCTTCCAGTGAGAAAACAGCAATCTCAAGGTTCAGTTCATTATCTTCTACAACAAGAATATGAAGATCCGTAAGATCTGCCGGAGTATCAGTGGCAGTTTCCGCAGAGGCGGAAGGTTGATGCTCGTCAATGGTAAATGGCAGAATCAGAGTAAAAGTTGAGCCGACATTTTTTTCACTTTTCAACTGGATCGTACCGCCCATTTCCTGTACCAGTCTGTGAACGATCGCCATACCGAGCCCGGTCCCTTTGTAAATCGTCCGGGCACCGGTATCTTCCTGTGCAAAAGGTTCAAAAATATGCTTCTGAAATTCCGGACTGATACCGATACCGGTATCAGAAATTATAAATTTGTAAATAACATTCTGATGTACCTGCCTGATGATCTTTGCGTGTACAGAGATCGAACCACCGGGCTTATTGTATTTAATTGCATTGCTTAAAAGATTCATGAAAATCTGACGGATATGTAATGGACTTCCGATCAGATAAGGATATTTTAAACTGCCCGGTTTTATTTTTTTCAGAGTGATATCAAGCCGGGAAGCCTGTGCCTCCAGCATACTCCAGCAATTGTCAAGGATCTCGCGGATGTCGAATGGTATCTGTTCAAGGAAGAATCGGTCTGTTTCCATCCGCTGCATATCCAGGACATCGTTGACAAGAGCTTTTAAGTGAAAAGCAGCAGTACGCATTTTCTCATGACACTCCAGCAGTGCTTTGGGATTTGTTTCATTTTTCTGTGCAATATCAAGCATTCCAAGAATTCCGTTAAGAGGGGTGCGGATATCATGTGACATCCGGTTGAGGAAGTCGGTCTTGGCTGTATTTGCCTGATTTGCGGATTTGACCGCCTTAACCAGCTCCTGCTGGTAAGCCAGTTCTTTCTGCTTGTAATCATCGATGATCTGGGTTACATAAAGAATTTCTGTAACATCGTCATCAGTGTCGCGGTTCTGGACGATAAAGGTGGCACGGCGCCAGATCCCCTGTGGAGATGGATACTCCCGGCTTATAAAAAGCTTTCCGTGCAGCCGGTCATTTACCGTTGTCAGATCAAAGAAATACTGCATGATCTCGTGATGTGACGGTGCAACCAGTTTCTCAAGGATATCATTTAACTGCGCAGTGGCGGAAGTGACAACTCCGGTCGGTGTATAGTTCTGGTTGGCACCGGCAAGCTTTTCAATCCGGTCTTGAATCAGATCGATATGGTAAATTGCATGATAAATCTGGCTGGTTGCAGCGGTCAGGTTCTGATATTTACGTTCATTTTCGATATTACGGGTGACATCCTGATGGTATCCACGGATGCATATTCCATTTCCCTGATAATCCGGATAGAGGATACCGCCACATCGTATCCAGATCTGTCCAAGTAACGGATGATTCCATGGGTATGTGATTTCTGAATAACTTTCGTGAATGACCTTCTGTATATAATCAAGCACCGGGGTTACGTATTTGGGAGGAAGCCGGTGATACCAGAACTGATAAACTTCTTCAGGAGACATCTCTTGTGACACACCAAGAAGAGTACACATTGTAGGATTTGGGTGCAGCCGGGGAGCTTTAACGCCATCCATCTCAAGCGTCCAGATACCGATCTGTGCGCCACGAAGAATTTCGTCCATCTCCAGCTGATAATCCAGACGGGATTTGGAGGCAACAACCTCCAGGCGCATCTGCTCATTCTTATGATCTTTGATCATGGTTCCGACATATTTTCCAAGAAGGGACAGCAGGCGGTGGAGCAGGTTGGATTTCTCCATATCCGGATTATCTACGCCAACGAAACCAATCAGCTTTTCGTGTACAGAAATAGGAAAGGCGATCAGGGTAGAAACGTTCTGAACTTTTAACAGTTCATATTCCAGAGGCATAGATTCACGGTAAGCCTCCAGATCTTCGATCAGAATATTTTCACCATGAAGAAAAACCTCGATCCATTTTGGCATGCTTTCAAAAGGAATATCATGCAGATTCCGGATCTGCGGGGTGACTCCTGCGGCGCACCACTCATAAGTATTGGTAGAAGTATGATTTTCACTGGTTTCAAATACATAAGCACGGTCGGCGTCTGTAAATTCTCCGAGCGATTTGAGCATAAAATTGATACCGTCAGCCAGATCCTCTGCTTCATGAAGCAGGGAAATCTGATCTGTCATAAAACGTTCGGCTTCCAGCTCAGCATATAAAGTTGCATTATCCTTGTCATTATTCATAAGGAAATCCCTCTCAAGTAAAGTGTAAAGTTTATAAAATTACTTTACCTTGTTTTTACGAATTCGTCCACGAAAAATTTAAAATATAAACAAATTGTCTGGTGGTTGAAAAAAAGAAGGAATGATTCTATAATTTCAATTAGACGAAAAGATTTTGTCAGGAGATAACAGGAGGAAGATAAAATGGCTTGTACAACAATACTGGTTGGAAAAAAGGCATCGTATGACGGCTCCACGATGATCGCAAGGAATGATGATTCACCGTCAGGCGCTTATATGCCGAAAAAATTTGTGGTGATCCATCCGGAAGATCAGCCGAAGGTATATGAATCGGTGATTTCGCATGTGAAAATAGAATTACCGGAGAATCCGATGCGTTATACCGCCATGCCGAACGCAGTCAAGGGGGAAGGAATCTGGGCGGCAAGCGGGGTAAATGAAGCGCAGGTAGGAATGACGGCAACCGAAACGATCACATCCAATCCACGTGTGCTTGGAGCGGATCCGCTGGTTACATATCAGCCGAAGTCAGACGACCAGGAAGAAATTGCAGGTGGAATCGGGGAAGAGGACATTGTATATATCGTGCTTCCTTATATCCACAGCGCGAGAGAAGGCGTGCAGAGACTTGGAAGTATTCTCGAGAAATACGGTACTTATGAGATGAATGGGATTGCATTCGAGGATGTAAATGAGATCTGGTGGCTGGAAACAATCGGCGGACATCACTGGATTGCCAGAAAAGTGCCGGATGAGGTTTATGTGGTGATGCCGAACCAGCTTGGAATGGATGAATTTGATCTGGAAGATGCACTTGGTGAGCAGAAAAATTATATGTGTTCTCCGGATATGAAGGAATTCATTGAGAAATATCATCTGAACCCGTCCATGGATGGAACCTTAAATCCAAGAGATGCTTTTGGAAGCCATGATGACTCGGATCATGTATACAATACACCGAGAGCCTGGTTTATGGAACGTTACCTGAATCCAAATTCATACAGCTGGGACGGACCGGATGCAGATTATACACCAGTATCCGATGATATTCCGTGGTGTATGGTTCCGGAAAAGAAGGTTACAGTAGAAGATGTAAAATATGTTCTGTCTTCACATTATCAGGGAACACCTTATGATCCGTATGGAGCTTACGGGGACAAATCAATGAATGGTGCTTATCGCTCCATTGGTATCAATCGAAATGATTTTATGTCTTTGATCCAGATGAGACCGGATCAGCCGGAAGATTCCCGCGCAATTGAATGGGTGGCATTTGCATCAAATGCATTTAATGTAATGGCTCCATTCTATGCAGATATTGATGAAACACCGGAATATTTTGCAAATACGACAGGGGAAGTTTCAACAGAGAACTTCTACTGGTCAAGCAGAATGATCGCTGCGATGGCAGATGCTTCTTATAAAAAGTCTATTTTCCATATTGAGCGTTACCAGGAACATGTGATGGCAAAGGCACATCAGATCATAAACCGGTATGATGACGATCTTACGAAAGAAAGTGATATAGCAAAGCGTATGCAGATTAAACGGGAAGCGAACCGAGAGATTGCGAAGATGGTGAAGAAGGAAACTTCGGATACACTGTCTAAGGTTTTGTACGAACTGAGCAATCAGATGAAGAATTCTTATGCGAGATCGGATGCATAAATAAAATACGAGTGGGGAAAGAAGCAGAAAAATTATAAAATGATGTAAGTGTTAAAAATAAGAAAAAAGCTGATAAAAAAATAATTTTATAAACAGAAAGGTTTGAATTTTGTAGACTAAGGTATTATAATAGCGTAGGAAGTTGAAAACTTCTTAATCAAATTCAAACAAAAGGCAGGTGAACAGAATGGACAGTTGTGATAGTCATGGGCGAAGTATATACGCAGGATGGGAAAATGGCAGCAGTTCATTCTGTTTGTTCGTATAGCATTTCTTATCCTGTTTTCTCGTATTGACATTCATAATTGAATATTGGATGAAAGACAGAAATGTGGAGAATTTTAGACTTTGATTCTGCATGTTTTTGTGCTGGAAAAAGGATAAGGAGGGCGAAAGTTATGGAAAATACACAGGATTATCAGGACTACCAGGACTATAGAGCTGAGATCCTGGGCATTGTAAGAAGCAATGCCTCTCCGGGAATTATGAGAAACAAACTGGAAGACTACCATGAGAATGACCTTGCAGATGTATTCCCGGATCTCTCCGTTGCAGAGCGGCGGAAATTGTGCCGGATTCTGAATCTGGACATGCTTGCGGATATCTTCGAGTATATCGATGAAAAGCAGGCAGCTGAATATCTGGATGAGATGGATGTGCGAAAAGCAGCAGCAATTCTTTCCAGAATGGAAACAGATGCGGTTGTAGATGTACTGCGGATGATTCCAAAAGAAAAGAGAGCTCTTTTGCTAGAGCTGATGGATGATGAAGCCAGAAAGGATATGGCAGTTATTGCTGCATTCGATGATGAAGAGATCGGTTCAAGAATGACCACGAATTACATTGAGATCAGAGAGAATCTTACTGTAAAGCAGGCGATGACCGAACTTGTCAGTCAGGCAGCAAAAAATGACAATATTTCTACAATTTTTATGGTGACAGCGGATCACACCTTCTACGGTGCGATGGATCTGAAGGATCTGATCACGGCAAGACAGGATACACGTCTTGAGGATCTGATCGTGACATCATATCCATATGTATACGGTCACGAGCTGATCGATGACTGTATCGAAAAATTGAAAGATTATTCGGAAAATTCTATTCCGATCCTGGATAACGATAATAAACTTCTCGGTGTTATCACATCCCAGAGCATTGTAGATCTGGTCGATGATGAGATGGGTGAAGATTATGCGATGTTCGCTGGTCTGACTGCAGAAGAAGATTTGAAAGAGCCACTCAAAGAGAGCATGAAAAAACGTCTCCCTTGGCTGCTTGTTCTGCTGGCACTGGGAACAGTTGTATCTTCTGTTGTAGGTGTATTTGAGCAGGTAGTAAGCCAGCTGACGATCATTATGTGTTTCCAGTCACTGATCCTGGACATGGCAGGTAACGTCGGTACCCAGTCACTGGCGGTAACGATCCGTGTTCTGATGGATGAATCACTGACAGGAAAGCAGAAAGTAGAACTGGTATTCAAAGAGATGCGGATCGCATTTTCAAATGGTGCGATTCTTGGAATTTTGTCATTCCTCGTATTAGGACTTTATATTGCACTTTTCAAAGGAAAGACCTGGACATTTGCGTATGCGGTATCCGGCTGTATCGGTCTGTCTCTGATGGTGGCAATGGTAATTTCCGGTGCGGTGGGTACACTGATTCCTCTGTTCTTCAAGAAGATCAATATCGACCCGGCGGTAGCGTCCGGACCACTTATTACAACCATCAACGACCTTGTTGCGGTTGTAGCTTACTATGGACTGTGTGGTATTTTGCTGATCGGAGTGCTTCATCTGGCGGGATAATTATAAAAGAGAGTAAAACGAAGTGCGTGTAGGATATAAATGCTTTTACTGAATAAAACGGTAAAGACAGTACAGTATCCCACATGCATTTCTTTTATAGAAAATAAAAATAAAATAAATAGATAAAAACTATAGGAATGATTATCTATAGAGAAAAACAATTTGAAAATTAAAATATCTGGTGCTAGAATGTAAAAAGCATGTCGGAATAATATCAGAGATATGTTAAAGGGAGGAACATTATGAAAAAAATGAAAAAATTTGCAGCTCTTCTCCTTGCAGTATCAATGGCAGCAGGTATGGTAGCCTGTGGAAGCTCAGATAAAAAGGAAGAGACTACAAAAAAAGAAGAAACCAAGAAAGACGACAAAGAGACAAAGAAACTGGAAGGAACTCTGAAGGTTGTTACAACAGGTGATGCTTATCAGCCATTATTTGATAAGTTTACAGAAGAAGTAGGACCGAAGGTAGAATTTATTTCCATGTCTTCTGGAGAAGTATTGTCAAAGCTCAAAGCAGAAGGTGGAACACCGGCAGCTGATCTGTGGTTCGGGGGCGGAATCGATGCATTTATGGATGCAAAAGATAATAACCTTCTTGAAAAGGTAGATTTTGATGCAGCAGATGATCTTGCACCGGAATATAAGGACAGTGATAATTACTGGTTCTCTAAAGGTGTTACAGTTGTAGGATTTATTGTTAACAATGATATCTTAAAAGAGAAAGGACTTGAAGCTCCAAAGTCCTGGGATGATCTTACAAAAGAAGAATATCAGGGTGAAGTTCTGATGTCTAACCCGGCTATTTCAGGAACAAACTACGCAGTAGTAAATGCACTTCTTCAGACAAAGGGAGAAGAAGAAGGCTGGAAATACTTTGAAGATCTGAATAAGAATGTAGATTATTACTCAAAACGTGGTTCTGATCCGAGCACTAAGACTGCAGCCGGTGAAGTTGGAATCGGTATTACTTATATTGATGGAACTTTAGATGAACTGAAAGAACAGGCAGATGTTGAAGTTGTATATCCGACAGATGGAATGCCATATGTTCCGGAAGGTGTTGCAGCATTTGCAAATGCAGAAAACACAGAAGCAGCAAAAGCATTTATCAAATGGTTCTTCTCAGATGATGAAAATATGAAGATGCTTGCAGAAATCGATCATAAAAATACTTGTTTATTAGTAAAACCAAGTATAGAAGGACTTGAACTCGATTTTGACCAGAGCAAACTGATGAAAGAAGATCTTTCACTTTTTGGAGCAGAAAGAACTACAATTCTTGATAAGTGGAATACTTTGATGGGAGATAAAGGTGAAGAATAGAAAACCTAGAGAAAAACGGGCATCATTTTATGATGCCCATTTTTATGATATTTTAGATTATTTTATATTAGCAGTGCTGGTAGCAGGTGTGTTGATCTTTATTCTGTATCCGCTTCTTTGCATGATCAGACAGAGTTTTGTGGGAGAAGAGGGATTTTCGACAGAAGTTTACAAGAGCATCTTCAGTGCCAATCTGCAGCTTGTAAAAAACAGTGTTTTTGTAGGTGTTTTATCCGCATTCTTTTCAACAATTCTGGGGCTGCTTGTATCAATCTGTGTATGGACAGCAGGGAAGAAACTGGGCAAATTTCTGGAAGCGATTTTGCTGATCAGCATGGTTTCGCCGCCGTTTATTGCTTCGCTCGCTTATATCCAGCTTTTCGGAAGAAACGGTCTGATCACAAAAGGAGTGTTCGGACTTTCGCTGAACCCGTATGGATGGCTTGGTGTTGTTGTAATGCAGACGTTATTCTTTTCTTCATTAAATGCACTGATGATTATCGGAATGCTGAGGAAAATGGATATGTCGCTCGTAAGAGCATCTTTTGATCTTGGAGCATCCTCCGGGTATACATTGTGGAGAATTGTTGTACCACTGTTAAAACCGGTACTACTCAGCTGCTTTTTGCTTTCGTTTATCCGGTCAATCGCTGATTTCGGAACACCTGTTGTAATAGGTGGGCGTTTTGAAACAGTTTCGACCGAAATTTATATGCAGGTAATCGGATATTCCAGACTGGATAAGAGTGCGGCACTTAATGTACTGCTTCTGATCCCGACAATTCTTGTTTTTATCCTGTACCGCTATCTAATGCAGAAAAATGAAAAAGTCATCAGCGGAAACAGTAATAAGACGGTAGAAGCGGGAGATACATTCCGGGTTCGTGGGCTGTCAGCAGTGATTGTATGGCTGGGCGCAGGTATCTTTTTTGTAATGATGGCGCTTGAATACGGATCCATTTTTCTAAACAGTTTCAGTAGAAATTTACGTGGGAAAATCACATTTACAACGATGTATCTGGACGCACTTCTGGAACGGAATATGGATACATTTATCCGAAGTGTGGAATATGCGCTTATTGTAGCAATAGTCGGCAGTCTGATCGGTATTTTACTTTCGTATTATATTGAAAGACGAAAGATAAAATTTGGCGGAGTACTGGACTTTATTATTACACTTCCGTATATGCTTCCAGGAAGTTGTTTTGGAATCGGATATATTCTGGCATTTAATCATGAACCGTTAAAACTTACCGGAACAGCGGTCATTGTTATCTTGAATATGATCTATAAACAGATGTCAATTACAACGAAGGCTTCGGCATCCTCCCTTTTGCAGATCAGTACAGAGCTTGATGCAGCAGCGCGGGATCTTGGAGCGAATAAATTTCTGGTAATGAAAGATGTCATTCTTCCGAATGTAAAGCAGGCATTTGCAACGGGATTTATCAATAATTTTACAAGTGCGATGGTTACAGCAGGAGCAGTTATTTTCCTGGTGACACCGGGACAGAAGATTGCAGTATTTACATTATTTGATTGCATTAACACAGGTCGGTATGGAGAAGCATCTATGATTGCGACATTTATTATTGCGATCACAATTTCAGTAAATGTGTTGTTTTCGATAATTGTTGCATGGAAAGGGAAAAAGAAACGTGTATTTAGAACTGAAAAACATAAGTAAAAGTTTTGGTGAAAAAGAAGTAGTAAAAGATTTATCACTCTCCCTTCCAAAGGGAGAACTGTTGTGTCTTCTGGGAGCATCCGGCTGTGGAAAAACGACAACACTCAAAATGATAAGTGGATTTTTAAAAACAGATAAAGGGCAGATCCTGGTTGATGGCCAGGATATCACCACACTGGCTCCGGAGAAGCGTCCGGTATCGACTGTTTTTCAGTCTTATGCATTATTTCCACATATGAGTGTTCTGGAAAATGTAATCTATGGTCTGAAGTTCCGTGGCATCCGAAAAAAAGAAGCCAGAGAAATGGGTATGGAATATCTGAAAATCGTAGATATGGAAGAATATGCCGGGGCATCGATCGGGGAAATTTCCGGAGGACAGCAGCAGAGAGTAGCACTGGTCAGATCTCTGATCACAAAACCGAAGGTGCTTCTTCTGGATGAACCGCTTAGTAATCTGGATGCGAAACTCCGGGTAAAAATGAGGGAAGAAATCCGTGAAATCCAGAAGAAATATGAAATTACAATGGTTTTTGTAACGCATGACCAGGAAGAGGCAATGGTACTTGGAGATCAGATCGCTATTATGGATCAGGGAAAGTTGGTTCAGATTGGAAAGCCGGAAGAAGTGTATCTGCATCCACAGAATGATTTTGCAAGAGATTTCCTTGGAATATCCAACCGTTTTACTGATATCCATGGAAATACAATATGCTGCAGACCGGAGGAACTGGAATTTGCAGCAGAAGGTTCTGTGAAAGGAATTGTAAGACAGGAAGAATTTCTTGGGTTTTACAGACAGTATTATGTTGAAACAATGAATCATGAACATATTATTGTACGGACAGACAGAAATATAAAAGTAGAAGAAGGCAAAGAAGTGCAACTTCGGGTGAAATAAAAAAGACACTGTGCAAGGTGACAATATCAGTTTGATATGCTACCCTGCATAGTGCCTTTTTTATTTTGAGGAATGACCGGTCAGACGTGCATCATCCCTGACATCACACAACCTCCTGCAGCACCGGCATTTTTCAGTTCGTGCAGTTGTGCTTCATCAATTTTGATTCCGCCAATGCCATAAACTGGAATCTGCACAGCTTGGCATACATTCTGCAGAAATGGAAGTCCCCGTGGCGGGAGCCCTTTCTTGCAGTCGGTAACATAAATATGTCCTGCTGTGAGATAGGAAGTTCCCAGCTTTTCCGCTTCGACTGCTTCAGAAACAGAATGGATGGAAGTTCCAACTGTATGAAAATCGGAAACCACTTTCGGATTTTCAAGCAAAAGTGGAAGTGGTAAATGTAGCCTGTCGCAGCCGAGTTCTCTCGCAACGGCTGGATAAAAATGCGGAATAAATGGAACTTTAAACTGTTCACAGATTTCCTTCACCTGCCGGGCAAGAGAAAAATATTCCTCTTCCGGCAGATCTTTTTCACGCAGGATCAGAGCTTTCGGATGCAGCTTGCAGACACGGGTAATCTGTTCTGTAAAAGGACGGGAACAGAGATGGCGGTTTGTTACGGCAATAAGATCTCTATACATAGATATAATCACTCATAACCGGCTGCATATTGTTGGAAAGAAGTGCCTGATAAACCTCATCTACGGAACGTCCGTCAGAAATCTCGAACTGGTCATCTCCCTTATCCTCAATATCATCCACATGGCTTCCGATTCCGGTGCTGACTCCGGCAGAGATTTTTGTTGCAGAAATCTGTACCAGATTGTCTCTTACACGCGCACATTCTCTTGTGGATACCGTAATGCTTGCAAATGGCATAAACAGACGATAAGCGCAGACTACCTGAAGGAGCTGTGGCTCATGGACGTCCATCGGATTGATCCGGTCATTGTTGATGATCGGGCGCAGCCTCGGACAGGAGAACGCGATCTCAGCATGCGGGTATTTTCTCTGGAGAAGATAAGCATGGTATCCGGTTGCAAAAGCATCTTTTCTGAAATCATCCAGGCCAAGCAGGGCACCAAAGCCGACACCGCGCATGCCGCCCATCAGTGCACGTTCCTGGGCATTGACACGGTATGGGAAGATCCGTTTGTGTCCGGCAAGATGCAGGGTTTCATATTTGTCAGAATTGTAAGTCTCCTGGAAAACGGTTACATAGTCTGCACCGCATTCGTGGAGATATGCATACTCATCTGAGTTAACCGGATAAATCTCAAGTCCGATGACTTTAAAATATTTACGGGCGATCTTGCAGGCATTTCCGATATATTCCACCGTGGATTTGCTACGGCTTTCACCGGTCAGGATCAGGATCTCCTGAAGACCTGTTTTGGCGATGGCTGCCATTTCTTTTTCAATTTCTTCCTCATTTAACTGTGCACGGTTGATCTTGTTGTGGCAGTTGAAACCACAGTAAATACAATAGTTTTCGCAGTAGTTTGCAATGTAGATCGGAGTAAACATGTAGACGCTGTTTCCGAAATGTTTTCGTGTCTCTGCCTGTGCAGCCTGTGCGATCTCCTCAAGAAGAGGAAGTGCGGCAGGTGAGAGAAGTGCAGCGAAATCCTCCGGTGTACGGATGTCATGCGCAATGGCGCGTCTTACGTCAGCTTCGGTATATTTTTCATAATCATAAGCGTTCATGGCACTTATGACCTGATCCATTACGTCAGATCCGATATCTTCCATTCCCGGAAGGTAAGTCATATGATCAATGCGGTTTTTCTTCTGGTCTTCCAGAATTTCTTCACTTAAAATACTTTCGTTGATATGTGAATTTTCCATTTTGACTGCCTCCTAATTCTCTAAGAATCCTGTCAGAGGTGAGGATGCGCTTGCGCCTCTTTCGATGGTGCGTCCCAGTCCGGATAGATAAGCACTGCGTCCGGCTTCAATGGCTTTTTTGAAAGCTTCTGCCATGGCAGGAACATTTCCGGCAGTTGCGATAGCAGTATTTGCCATGACAGCGGAAGCACCCATTTCCATGGCTTCACAAGCCTGGGAAGGGCGACCGATTCCGGCATCAACGATGATCGGCAGATCGATCTCATCAATCAGGATCTGGATGAAATCCTTTGTGCTGAGCCCTTTGTTGGAACCGATTGGAGAGCCGAGCGGCATAATGCAGGCAGCTCCGGCATCAGCAAGTGCTCTTGCAGCATTCAGATCCGGGTACATATACGGCATGACAACAAAGCCTTCTTTTGCAAGGATTTCTGTTGCTTTGATGGTTTCGTAGTTGTCCGGAAGCAAGTATTTGGAATCATGAACGACTTCGATCTTTACAAAGTCGCCGCATCCGACTTCACGGGAAAGTCTGGCGATACGGACTGCCTCCTCAGCATTACGTGCACCGGATGTATTTGGGAGCAGGGTTACATTGTCCGGAATATAGTCCAGGATATTTGCAAGACCGCCTTCATTTGCACGACGCAGGGCAAGTGTGATGATCTGAGCTTCTGCTTTTTCGATACAGGCTTTTACAAGATCCAGAGAAAATTTACCGGATCCGAGGATAAAACGGGAAGTGAATTCATGGCCTCCCAGGATAAACTTATCTTCATTTGTACTCATAATAAAGTTCCTTCTTTCTTATATTTTCAAATTTCTTCTTCACCGAGGATCAGCCGCGTGATCATGTTGGCTTCATGTGCGGCACAGATGGCAACACGCGGCGCCATCAGTCCATGACCGTAAGTTGGTGCTGTCACGCCATCACCACACAGATAAAAGTTTTTCATGATCCGTTTTGTGATAATGGTATTGCTGCTTCCATAGCCGGCCATTCCGGTTGCGGATACGAGCTTTTTCTCTGGGAAATGTTCCAGAATTCCATTGACCAGCATTGCTTTGGCTTCCGGATTATCAAAAGCTTCGCAGACAATTGTGGCATCTGCAAATAATTCCTGCAGATTATCGTCCGTAACTTTTACACAGTCTGTGCGGATATCCAGATACGGATTGATCTTCAGAAGCAGGGATTTCAGGGCATCGGTCTTGTACATTCCGATATGCTCCATGAAATATTGCTGGCGGTTCAGATTGGTAATGTCAACTACGTCAAAATCAATCAGGTGAAGATGACCGACACCGATCCGTGCAAGCGCATAAGCAACATTAGAGCCAAGGCCGCCAAGCCCTGCGATCGCTACATTTCCTGCTGAGAGAAGCTTCTGCGTCTCCGGTGAATGTCGCTCGTCAAGGGCGGTGTAGATTTCTTCTTTTGTAAGTGTATGATACATGATTTCTTAGCCTCCTCCTACAAAACTTACAACCTCCAGACGGTCCCCGTCTTTGAGCATGGTGTCAGAATAGCTGTATTTTGGTAAAATATCACCATTCATTTCAACGGCGATCCGTTTGATCTGATAATTGTTTTGTTCCAGATAATCCGCAACACTGAGCGGTCCGGTCAGAGTAACTTCTTTACCATTAACTGTAATCATGGAAAAACCTCCTTTCAAAACGGAAAAGTTCTTAAAAATGAAAAAAGAGTACACAAAGAATTACACCCGTGGTGGTGTACCCCTTCATGAACTCTCGCCCAATCTCAACTTTACCTTATTCATTTTTGTGTAAACCCTGGTTGAATGTGGAATTTCATGATGTTGGGGTCAAAAGGTATTTTGACCCCTTTGATACCAGATTGCTACGTGCTTTGCACTCTCGCCATCCTCAAAAACATTCGTAATCCGCTCATTTTTCTTTGAAAAATCGCTACTTACTCATGTTTTTGGCGGGTCAAGAGGTCAAAAATCCTCTTGCAAGCAAGCTTGCATCAGCTTTCTGACCTTTTGACCCTGGTATCATTTCATATCATTATAAGAAATCCTGTTTCTCAAATATCATCAGAGTACGCTGACTGTATTTGACGCCGTATATCAAAAAAAGAGAGATACCAATGTATCTCCCGTTATCATCAAAATATACGTTCCTACGTTGGCATTATCCAAATCAGGTATATGGGTCGAAGTTTTGAACTTCCTCTCAGCCTGTCAAACAAGCTCCCCGTTTCATTTACAAAATTCAGTATAGTTCGGTTGGGAAAAAATGTCAATATCAATATAAAAATATATCCGGTCATATTCTGGAGTCTCATATTCTGGAGTCAGATGCAGGTGTCACGGACAAATTGTATATTACAGGAATGCTTTCGAGAAACGGCCATATGTTTTTGTAACGCGGAGTATGGAAAAATGCACAAAAAAACAGAGCATACTCTAAAAAATCATGTGAACGTGCCGAAATTGCGAGAAGTCCATTGACAAAAGGACTTTAAAGAGTTAAAACACCACTATAATAATTTGATAAAATTTTTATTTATCTTATTAAAACTTAATTATTTTAACTGGAAGAGAAAGAGAGGGATTAGTATGAATACATTAGTTATCGTATTGATCGCAGCAGTACTTCTTAGCTGTGCATATGTATTCTATGGTCGCTGGCTCGCTAATAAGTGGGGAATCGATCCCAAAGCAGAGACTCCGGCAAAGAAATTTGAAGATGGAAAGGATTATGTTCCGACAGACGGATGGACCGTATTCAGTCATCAGTTTTCGTCAATTGCAGGTGCAGGTCCTGTTACCGGTGCAATTCAGGCGGCGGTATTTGGATGGGTTCCGGTATTCCTGTGGATCATCGTTGGAGGTATTTTCTTCGGTGCTGTTACAGACTTTGGTGCACTGTATGCCAGTGTAAAGAACGAAGGAAAGTCTATGGGACTTCTGATCGAAAAGTATATCGGTAAATTCGGACGAAAAGTATTCCTGCTTTTCTGCTGGCTGTTTACACTTCTTGTAATTGCAGCATTCGCAGATATGGTTGCAGGTACATTTAACGCTTACACAGAAGTAGACGGTGTCGTAAAACTTGCAGATGCAGCAAAGACAAACGGAGCTGCAGGAACCATTTCTCTGCTGTTTATCGTATTTGCTATGATCTTTGGTCTGGTACAGAAAAAATTCCGGTTTCACGGATGGAAAGAAACAGTTGTCGGTCTTGTATTTACAGTAGCTGCTCTTGGTCTTGGTATGTTAGTACCGATCACAGCAACAAAAGATACATGGACTTACATTACATTTGTATATATCTTCTTTACAGCAGTACTTCCGATGTGGATCTTAAAGCAGCCTCGTGATACCATGACAACTTATATGTTCATCGGTATGATCGTAGGAGCTGCACTGGGACTTCTGGTTGCACATCCAACCATGAACCTTCCGGTATTTACAGGCTTCCACAATGATACACTTGGAGATATGTTCCCGATCCTGTTCGTTACCGTGGCATGCGGTGCTGTATCCGGTTTCCACAGCCTTGTTTCATCAGGTACATCTTCTAAGACAGTATCTAATGAAAAGGATATGCTGAAGGTTGGATACGGAGCAATGGTTCTGGAAAGTCTTCTTGCAATTATCGCACTTTGCGTAGCTGGTGCAGCTGCAGCAGCAGACGGAACACCGGCAGCCGGAACACCATTCCAGGTATTCTCAAGCGGTGTTGCAGGATTCTTTGAAATGTTCGGTATTCCGGTTTACATCGCACAGTGCTTCATGACCATGTGTGTATCTGCACTTGCACTTACCAGTCTGGATGCTGTTTCACGTATCGGACGTATGAGTTTCCAGGAACTTTTCAGTGTAGATGATATGGAACATGCAGAAGGATGGAGAAAACTCCTTTGCAATACATATTTCTCAACAATCGTGACTCTGTTATGTGCTTACGTTCTGACACGTATCGGATATGCAAATATCTGGCCACTGTTCGGATCAGCAAACCAGTTACTGTCAGCACTTGTACTTGTAACACTTTGTGTATTCATGAAGGTAACAGGAAGAAGCAACAAGATGCTGTTCGCACCGCTGATTATCATGCTTTGTGTAACAGGAACCGCACTGGTAGAGAGAACCATCGGACTTGTAAAAGCATATGCAGCAGGTTCCGCTACTTTCCTTGTAGAAGGACTTCAGCTGATCATCGCAGTTCTGCTGATGGCACTCGGACTTGTTATTGTGATCAATTCTCTGAAAGCTTACTTTGGAGCTAAAAAAGAGTCTGAGGTTTAGGAATTATAAAATATGACGAAAAGGGATGGCTTGTCAAAATGATGGGCTGTCTCTTTTTTTGATATTTTCAAAAAATTGCCCTAAAATACTTAGAAAACGAAGTATTTAATGCGAAAATTAAAGAGTGAATAAGTGAGAGAAAATCAGGTGTCTGGTGTGGTACCTGATTTTTCTTGCTTATAAATATAACGTGCAAAGTGGAAAGAATCATTGCGGACATGCATATAATAGTCAGGTACAGGAAATAATTGATCTGAATAAATATAAGAAAGAGAGGCTGTTTATGGAAGAGCGGGATGATCTGGAACAGATGGCATTTATACAGAAGTGGAATGACGGAAAGGCAGAACGGGAGAAAAAGCGGGAGCAAATGTGGAATGGGATTCTGGAGAAGGCTGGGATAAAGAAAGAAGAAAAGTAAAAAAGAAAAATGATTTTTAGAAAAATGAAAAGAACTCAAATAGGAACTCAAAATTTAAGCTTCTGTTTGAGTTCTTTATTTGAGTTCCTTTAAGAAACAAAAAAAATATGCTATTATCTTAAAAGAAGTAAAAAATCAAAGGGGAAAATTAGCGATGGTAAAAATAGATTTGATCACCGGTTTCTTAGGTTCCGGCAAGACAACGTTTATTAAAAAATATGCAAAATATCTTCTGGATAAAGGAATGAACATCGGCATCCTTGAGAATGATTTTGGTGCGGTAAATGTAGATATGCTTCTTTTACAGGACCTGATGGGAGATAACTGTGAGCTTGAAATGATTTCCGGTGGGTGCGACAAAGAAACGCACAGAAGACGTTTTCGGACAAAACTGATCGCAATGGGAATGTGCGGATATGACAGAGTAATTGTTGAACCGTCCGGGATTTATGATGTAGACGAATTTTTTGACGTTCTTCACGATGAACCACTGGATAAGTGGTATGAGATTGGCAATGTGGTTACGATCGTTGACGCAAAACTGGAGCCGGAATTGTCAGAAGAAGCAGACTATCTGCTTGCGTCCGAGGCTGCAAATGCAGGAAGCATTATCCTCAGCAGGGCAGAAGAAGCAACAAAAGAACAGATTGAAAATACAATTGAACATTTGAACAGAGCGCTTGAACAGGTTCAGTGCAAGCGAAGGCTGGATCAGGAAATCATGAGAAAAGATGGAGCAGAGCTTTCGGAAGAGGATTTTGATAAGATCTTAAAGGGCGGTTATGTTGCAGAAAATTATCGGAAGATGGAGCTGGATGAGAAAAAAGGTTTTGATTCGTTGTATTTTATGGAATTAAAAATTTCTGCAGATGAATTGAAGACGCAGGTTGCGAAGATGATGCAGGATCCGGAATGTGGCGGTATTTTCCGGGTGAAGGGATTCGTGAAAGATGATGCAGGAAGCTGGATGCAGCTGAATGCAACCGGTCATGAGATCAGTATGAAGCCGATCGGAGACGGGCAGGAGGTTGTGATCGTGATTGGGGAGCAGTTGAAGGAAGATTGTATACGGAAGTATCTGGAGAATTAGAAAGTGTAAAAGAGCGCATCAAAAGCGATGTGATCCGGTCAGTATGCTGAAAACAGTTTTGTTTGTGTAATACAGCTGTTATTGTATCCATAAGCAACAGGACGCATGAAAAAACGAAAGTTTTTTTATGCGTCCTGTTAATTTATTGTTTTTGGTAAATGATATGTTTTACACGACCGCCATCCATAATGATGGTATCATTTTCAGCTTTTACATACATTACAAGATTTGCATCCATTCGGAAGATAATACTTCCTGATCCTGATTGATAAAGTGTTGTTTTCCCATAACGACGCATATGGATTTCGCATGTATTTCCAACTTTCACTAATTTCATGAAGGAATCGGTTTCATCGTTGTAATAGGTTCCTTCCTGGAAAAGTGCCGGATCTGCAGGCTTGGCAGGGGTCAATGTAAGTACACGAGCAGGAAGTCGATAAAGGATTTCCTTATCTGTGAAGTAGATCTTTTCGTCTAATAAACCAATGCGATAACCGTCATCCTCTTCTTTTACCAGTTCTGTGCGGCACCATTCTCTTTGCATATAGAAGGTACCGTTTTGCTCTGCAATATCAACAAACATTGGATCATCCGGAAGTGCTGTCAGGAATACACCGCTGCGAGCAGGTGCATTTTCATGTTCCGGCACGGCTGGTTCGGTACAATCCGGTAATCCGAGTACGATGCAGGCGGCTTTATCGGCAAGCTTAGACATTGCGTAAGTTGTGGTGTTACTGATCAGTACAATCTCCAGTTCTTTTTCCGGAATGCAAATAATTTCACCACGGTATGCAGCATCGGCACCGCCATGACCGAATACATCCAGACCATGAAGCTTATGGGTGATCAGTCCGCCGCAGTATTCAGCCGTTTTGCCATTGCTGAGAAGGACAGGTTTCTTCATAAGCTCGATAATTTCAGGATCGATCACATTTGGATGAATGTACTCATCTAATACTTTGCAGAGATCAGAAGCACAGGTATTTACAGAGGTTGGTCCGTAAAGTGCATAGTTCAGTGGATTGTAGTAGAATGTATCATCACCTTCGTCCTGGTAAGAGTAAGTAAGATCCGGAACAATCTGTGTAAAGCTTTCGCGGACAAAAGAATGTGTCATTCCGAGTGGAGTGAAAATACGTTCTTTTACAAATTGTGGGAAGCTCATTTGCGACAGTTTTTCAACGATAAGTGCCAATAAATGGAAACCGGTGTTACTGTATAAATACTGTGACTGCGGTTCAAAGTTCAGCGATTTCTGAAGAGATATCGTTGTATTGATATCATCCATGTCAATCTGATCGTTGATCTTGATACCGCGTAAAAATAAGAGTTCCCATTGGTCGCGAAGTCCGCTGACATTATTCATCATCTGGCGGATCGTAATCGGTGTTTCAATGTTGATATATTCATCTAAATATTTTCTGATGTTGTCATCTAAATCAAGTTTTCCTTCTTTCCAAAGAAGAAGAATAGACATAACAGTAAATTCTTTGGAAATCGATGCGACATGGAAAATACTTTCTTTATGGATTTTTAATTTATTTTCAAGATTTCCATATCCAAAACATTTTTCGTAAAGAGTTTTACCGTGCTGGCGAATCAATACCTGAGCGCCAGGGCAAAGACCGCGATCCCACATACGGAAAAGCTGATCTAATTGTTCTGTCATATTTGAATTCATTACAAAAATACTCCTTCTGATAAACTATTTTTTTAGGATTTTTTCGAATGCATAAAGCCAGTTTTTGCCTGCAAGCAGAGAAATCCGTTCATCTGAATAATTATGTTTCTTCATATCCTGCAAGAAATCCGGAATGTCCGCATGACCGCCGGAGAGAATGTCGAAAGGAAACTCCGGCATCAGGGATAAGTCTTGTGCGGAACTGTTCTTTAAGAAGAGATCGCAAAAGTCAAATCCGAAACCGACATGCTGTTCTCCCATTACCTCAATCATGTAATCTAAGTGTGCAAGCATTTGCCAGCGGTCAGGTGTGCTGTCGGCATCTGCATTAATGATACTGCAGGCATTCAGTCCCACAACACCGCCACGTCTGGCGATTTCTTTTAAATGCTCATCCTTCAAATTCCTGTTATTATGAGCAACTGCCCGTGCATTAGAATGTGATGCGATTAGTGGGCAGGAGGTAATGGATAAGACATCATCTACGCCCTCGTCACTTAAATGACTGAGATCAATGATCATGTTTAAAGATTCAGCTTCTTTTACAAGCATTTGACCAAAGTCAGTCAGACCGCCTTTTTTCGCATTTCCGGTAAAATCACAGCCGTCAGCTGCCATATTTCTGCGGCTCCAGGTAAGTCCCAGTCCTCTTACGCCTGCGGCGTAGAATGCGTGTAACATGAGGCAGGAGCTTACCGGTTCTGCTCCTTCAAAGGAGAGAAGGATACCGACTTTATTTTCCGAAGCAGCTTTTACAAAGTCATCTGCGCTCGTGCAAAGCATAAGAAGATCCGGACTTTCGCTTATCTCACAGTGGAGAGCGGCAATCTGTTCCATAGCGATTGAAATACCTCCATAAGGCAGGTACTGGCTATCTACAAAGAGGGAGGCAACGACTCCCGTCACGTTTCCTTTTTTAAAAGCTGGATAGTATAATCTTTCAATGACCTTATGCTCGCCGTTTTTGCGGCGTACAGCGACATCGCTGAGTAAGTCAAAATGTCCATCAATAATATATTTCATAATCGTGTTTTCCTTAATAAACTAATTGTGAAAAGTAAATAATTATAGTCGCTTCTTCATCTGATATATTCATGTAGTTATGTAAACAATTTTTAGGAATATAGAAACTGTCACCCTCGTGGATTACATAAGTGCTGTTATCGATGCGGAGTTCTAATTCCCCTTTGAGGAGCAGAAGACTTTCGTCGTAATTACCATGTGAAATCATTTGCTCAGTTACCCAGGTGTTCGGTTTTAATCTCACGATGAGTCCGGTCATTTGTGCCTCTTGTGCGTTCGGAAGTTTAGAAGGTGTAAAAATAGAGTAGGAAACATCAATTTCCGGGAGTTTCATTGGAATTCGGTTCTCTTTTCTCACCAAATAAGATTCCTTTGATTTCTTTCCTTCTTCAGGTGACTTGGCAGAGAGTTCGGAGTCACCCATGATCAACCATACTTCTGAACAATCTAAGCAGACTGCAATTTTTCTAAGTGCCACGAGTGAAGGAGATTTTAAATCTCTTTCAATTTGTGATATATGACCTATTGTGTATCCGGTAGCTTCAGCTACCTCTTTGAGCGTGAGCCCTCTTTTTTTTCGCATTTCGCGAATTCGGCTTCCATACATGATCCCGCTCCTCCTTTCGCAATTCAAGTATAAAAACTAGCGGTTTTTGATTGCTTTTTCAATGCGGGCAAGAGCTTCCTGAAGTTGAGCGCGTGGACAGCCAATATTTAATCGCATATAAGTGCTGCACTGAGCACCGAAACGATATCCAGGATTCATTTTTACTTTTGCTTTTTCTAAGAAAAATTGATTTAATTCGTCATTTTCCAGATTAAGCTTTGAACAATCAAGCCACAGAAGATATGTTCCTTCAGGTGACCAAACGCTGATTTCCGGAATATTTTCTCTGATATATTCCACGGTGAAATCTCTGTTAGCTTCGAGATATTGAAGCATTTCTGTAAGCCATTCCTCGCCTTTTGTATATGCGGCAGTCAGCGCTGTCATACCGAAAACGTTATCCCCCAGATCAAACGCATTATAGGTTGCGTCATACGCATTGTATAATTTCTTGTTCGGAATAACAACATAAGATTGACAAAGACCGGCAACATTAAAGGTTTTACTCGGTGCAAAAGCTGTGATTGTATGTTCCATAGCATATTCTGATACGGATGCCATCGGAGTATGGTGTTTTCCGCCATATACGAAATCGGCATGGATCTCATCTGAAATAATATACAGCTCATGGCGTTCGGCGATTTTAGCAACTTCCAAAAGCTCTTCTTTTGTCCATACACGACCAGCCGGATTATGAGGATTACACATCATGATCGCTTTGCAGCGGTTGTCGATCTGGGCTTCCAGACGCTCGAAGTTAATGGAATAACGTCCGTTTTCATCACAATCTAACTGGTGATTAATGATAACACGTCCATTTTCTTCAATCGAAGAGTAGAATGGATGATAAACAGGTGTCATGATCACAATACGATCCCCAGGTGTTGTTAAGGATAAAAGACTCATAACAAGAGCAGGAACAACGCCTGGACTGAAGCCTAACCATTCACTCTGGATATTCCAGTGATAACGTCTTCCTACCCAGGATACGATGGCATCTTTTAATTCTTTGCTGTGATGAGTATATCCATAAACAGGATGATCTAAACGTTTCTGCATTGCTTCGCGAATTTCCGGAGCTGCTGCAAAATCCATGTCTGCTACCCACATCGGAACGACATCTTCCGGAACATTGTATTCCCATTTATTACAAGATGTGCCGCGTCTGTCGATGATTTCATCAAAATTATATTTTCCCATTTTCTTTTTCTCCTTCGAAATTTTTAGTTAGCTGTTCCTGCAAGACCGGTAATTGCAGAGATGCCACATTCTAATTCATGCATGTTATCGCATGTGATTTCTACTTCTGTACCGCTTAAGCGTTTCATGCGAGGAATTTGTGCAACAGTGTCGGCCATTGCTGTTGATTTAAATTCAAATCCCAGCTTGATCGGAGTCGCAACTTCGTATAAAGGAATTTTGCTTAAATCGGAATCAAGAACTTCTTTTACTGCAGAAATCGTATTTTCCCTGAGAACTTTTTGTGGTGGGAATTTTGCTGCATAGCGTGACAGAGCTTCTTTAGTTGTTACGAATTTTACCCATGGCATCATTTCTTTGTCTATAAGCTGTTTGCGAAGACCGGAATCACCGATGATAAGCCCTACCGGAACCTTATAAGAAGCAGCAAGTGCTGCGTTCGTTGTACTTTCGTTCATATAGGCTCCGTTAATCTTAAGGCTGGAAACAACTTTTCCGTAGAAGCTGTGATCCATATTGGCGAAATCTTCTCCCGGACCGGCATGATATCCGGCCAGAAATACAACATCGTAGGTTTCATCCAGGCAAGACATCATGTACTGTCTTCTTGGAGAACCGCTTACTAAGCTGATACGTTCATCCATCTGGCAAAGTTCATCATAAGAAAGGTTCGTTCCGCTTCCATGAGAATCAGAAATGGTGATTTCCCCGATTTCATCATTTCTGGAGGAAGCATGAATTCCTTCGATGATCCAGCGTACCTGATTGTGTAAAGCGCGGCGGAAGGAAGGAACCTCATCGCGTTCCTGAGATGGAGAAGTGATACCTGCCATTCCTTCCATGTCTACAGAAATGTAGATTTTTAGTGCTTTCTTCATAAGAAAATCCTCCTTTATGTAATTTATTTGTTTCCTTATAGAAAAACAAAACATACAGTTGTTAAAATATTATAAAACAATAAAAGAATTGTGTCAATATCTTGACATAATATACAAAAAGAATTATACTGTCAGTAATATTTATACTGTGAGTAAAAAACACAGAAAAAATCTTTTTCGTAAAACGAAACTCAAAAAAGGATGTAAAGGAGGAGAAATGTATGAAAAAGAAAAAATTAGCGTTGTTTTTAGCACTGACGATGGTTGTCGCTAGTTTTGCGGGGTGCGGTGGCAAAAAAGAAAAAGCTTCTGACAATGGATCAGCAAAACAGGAAGCAGAAACGGAAACTGAAGGATCAGAAGAGGGAAGATACCTTATGTGGAGATTGTATTCTGAACCAAAGCAGTGGGACCCAACGAACAACTCTGAATCTGTATCAGATGCGATTTGTAAGCAGTTGTTTGAAGGCCTCACCGTATCAACATCCGATGGCTTTAAACCGGGTATCGCGGAAAAATGGGATGTTTCAGAGGACGGAAAAACATATACATTCCATTTAAGAAAAGATGCGAAATGGTCAGACGGAAGTCCGGTGACAGCAAAAGACTTCGAATATTCCTGGAGAAGAATTTGTGATCCGGATTTTGCATCTGAAGCACTTCAGGCTATCACAGATTATGTTGTAGGTGCTACTGAATATTTTGAAGGAACAGGTGAGTATGATGATATCAAAGCAACAGCAATTGATGATTATACATTTGAAGTTGTTTTGAAGAATGCAACACCGTTCTTCCCGCAGTTAGTTGCCAATGACGTTTATCTTCCTATTAAAAAAGAAGCAGTGGAAGCAGCAGGTGAAGGATGGGAGAAGAAACCGGAATCAGCAATCAGTAACGGAGCATTCTACTTAGAAGAATATCAGGTTGGATCTCATTTATTACTGAAAAAGAATCCTTACTACTATGCAGCAGACGAAGTAAAACTTCCTGGTATCAAAGCAGTATTTATTACAGATGATAATACCGCATATCAGGCATATCAGGCAGGTGAGATCGATGTTATGGATCACCTTCCGGCAGAACAGATTCCACAGATTGTTGCTGAAGATCCATATGTAATTGTCAGTGCCGATACAGGAGCACAGTTCCTGAATTTCAACGTAGATAAAGCACCATTTGATAATGTTCATGTAAGAAAAGCAGTTGCCAAGGCAATCGACAGAAAGCAGATCACAGAACAGGTATTAAAAGATGGTTCTATCCCGGCAAGTAACTTTATCGCTCCGACATGTCAGAAAACAGATGGAACACATTTTCGTGAACTTGAAGCAGATGGATATCCGGCAGAAGAATATGGAATCGATCCGCGTCAGGCTAAGGTAGAAGATGCGCAGGCAGAACTTGCGGAAGCAGGTTATCCAAACGGAGAGGGCTTTCCGGAGGTGGAAATCACATATGCGAATACTGAAAAGAACAAGAGACTTTGTGAAGCAATTCAGCAGATGCTGGAAACAAATTTAAATATCAAAGTTAAACTCCGCGCAGAAGAATCAAGTGTATTCAGCTCTACAAAGAGTAAAGGTGATTATCAGATGGCTCCTGGTGGCTGGACAAATAACCCATACGATGCAAGTGGACTTATTAAACTTTTCTATTCTCAGAATGGTAATAATACATGCCAGTGGAGATGGAGAGAATACAAAGGCGCTCCGAACGATACAACATTAAATCCTGGTAACAAAGCATTTGATGAAGCATTTGATAAAGCAATGGCTTCATTAGGCGAAGAAAGAGATGCAGCCTGGGAAGAAGCGAATAAAGCACTTATGGATGATATGCCGATCACAGCACTTTATTATCCGTCATTTGTGGCTCTTGTAAATGAAGATCAGGTAGAAAACGTTGAACTTACATTGGGCAATTCATTTATGTTCAGCCATGCTGAAATCGTTGAGTAGTTGTTGACTTTAGGAAGACCGAAAAGTACCTTGCTTTTCGGTCTCCCTATTATTAGAGGAGAAGTAATATGCTGAGATATATAGCGAAAAGAGTACTTTCTGCGATTATTACGATCTGGTTCATTATGACACTGACATTTACATTAATGAATGCAATTCCAGGTGACCCATTTGCCAGCGAGAAAATGAACGATCCGGTAATTATTGCAAATATGAAAGCAAAATATGGTCTTGATAAACCGTTTATTGAACAATATGGAACATATATGCGGAACTATATGCATGGGGATTTTGGTATTTCCTTTATGAAAAAAGGAATCACAACCAATGATATTATTTCAGCAGGATTTCCATATTCTTTAGCAATCGGTATTTGGGCTTCGTTAGTTATTTTAGGTTTCGGAATATTTTTTGGTATTATTGCCGCATTGAGGCAAAATAAATTTGTAGATCGAGTCTTGATGGTGCTATCAACCCTAGGGGCGACAATCCCAAGCTTTGTATTTGCAACAGGATTCTTATATCTGTTCAGCAAGATTTTAGGATGGGTACCATCGTTTGGTGTGAATAGCTGGAAGGGATATATTGGACCGGTTATTGTCAGCGCATTATTCTCACTTGCGTATGTTGTACGACTGACAAGAACTTCTACGTTGGATGTTCTGAATCAGGATTATATTCGTACAGCAAGGGCAAAGGGACTTCCTGAATGGAAGGTACTTGGAAAACATGCATTAAGAAATGCATTGCTTCCGGTTGTAACTTATATCGGACCAATGTTTGCTGCATTGATTACAGGATCTTTCGTAGTAGAAAAGGTATTTGGTATTCCTGGAATCGGAAACTTATTTACAAACAGTATCCTTAACCGAGACTATACATTGATTATGGGTATTACTGTATTTTTCTCAGTTATTCTTGTAATCTGCATTTTAGTAGTCGATATTCTGTATGTATTAATTGACCCACGTATTAAATATCAGTAAAACAGGTGAGAAAATATGAGCGAAAAAAATAACGTTATCTCTCCGGAATTATGGGCACCGTTGG
Source organism: Coprococcus sp. AF102-57 (assembly GCF_027686195.1). Classification (NCBI taxonomy): domain Bacteria; kingdom Bacillati; phylum Bacillota; class Clostridia; order Lachnospirales; family Lachnospiraceae; genus Coprococcus; species Coprococcus sp. AF102-57. The sequence goes on from NZ_JAQCSY010000005.1 coordinate 155,556, forward strand.
AACAGGAAGAAAAAAATGCTGAGAAAATGGAAAGGCCTAGTCTTACTTTTTTACAAGACGGATGGAGAAGATTAAAATCCAATAAAATAGCGATCCTTTCTTTGATCGTAATTGCTTTGATTACAATCGGAGCTATTTTTATCCCAATGTTTTGGAAATATGATTATAAGACACAGAATCTGGAATTAGCGAATATTCCGGATGTAATGAAAGTATATCCGCTTGACAACGGAAAAAATATTTATGTAACACCACAGTATACAGTTGTTGTGGTTGACAAAAAAGGAAATCTTGAAGGACTTGCAGAAGTAAAGAATAAAGATGTCAATGGAAAGAAAAATTTCTTTACGGTCGGAAACAGTGAAATCTGTGTTGATTATAGTGGTTATTCAGATGCAAGTAAAGAGTATAAAAAATTAGAAAAGAAAGCAGCAAAAAAAGATTTAGACACAGTAGCGATCAAAGGAATTAAATATCTTGAAAACTATTATGCAGGAAGCGATGTGACAGAGGTTACAATTGAAGAAGCCAAAAGTATTTTGGAAAACAAGATAGAAAGAACAGTGATCACTTGTGATGGTGAGAAGCTCACAAAGCAGGAGAAGATAAAAAATAAAACTTATCTGCTTGGAACAGATGGTCTTGGGAGAGATTTGTTTATCCGTATTGTATATGGTGCACGTATTTCTCTTTTGGTTGGTCTGTTTGCGGCATTTATCAACTTTGTGGTTGGTGTATTCTACGGCGCGATTGCGGGTTACTGTGGTGGAACAGTTGATAATATCATGATGCGTATTATTGACGTTCTGGACTCCATTCCGATGACGCTGTATGTTATTTTGATCATGGTTGTAGTAGGACCTGGTATTTCTTCCATCATTATTGCATTAGGTTTGACATTCTGGGTTAAAATGGCCCGTATCGTCAGAGGGCAGGTTCTGACGCTGAAACAGCAGGAATTTGTTAAAGCTGCCATCGTAACAGGAGCAGATACAAAGAGAATTATTGTGAAACACCTAATCCCGAATATGATGGGACCTATCATGGTAAATATGGCAATGCAGATTCCAAGTGCAATTTTCAATGAAGCATTCCTGAGCTTCGTAGGTCTTGGTATTTCTGCACCGATGGCTTCCTGGGGTACTTTGTGTAATGACGCTTTAGCAGGAATTTATGTATATCCATATCAGATGGTATATCCGGCGATTGCCATTTCAGTTACAATCCTTACATTCAACTTATTAAGTGATGGTTTAAGAGATGCATTCGATCCAAAACAGCGTAAATAAGGAGGAAAAAGCAAATGAGTGAAAAATTATTAGATGTAAAAAATTTACATACCTCTTTCTTTACGCATTTAGGAGAGGTGCAGGCAATCCGTGATGTCAGTTTTGGATTAGACAAAGGTGAGATCATTGGTATTGTAGGTGAATCGGGCAGTGGGAAGAGTGTTACATCACTTTCTATTATGGGATTGCTTGCATATCCTGGAAGAGTAAAGAAAGGGGAGATTCTCTTTAACGGAGAAGATCTTTTGAAAAAGAAAAAAAGTGAGATGCGTAAGATTCAAGGGGATCACATTGCTATGATCTTCCAGGATCCGATGACATCTTTGAATCCATTATTTAAGATTGGTGATCAGATTACAGAAGCTATTCTGACACACCATAAAATTAAAAAGGAAGATGCAAAAAAACGTGCACTTGAAATGTTGAAACTGGTAGGTATTCCTTCACCGGAAAAAAGATTTCATTCCTACCCACATGAGTTTTCAGGCGGTATGAGACAGAGAGCAATGATTGCGATGGCACTTTCTTGTGAGCCAGAGCTTCTGATTGCGGATGAGCCGACAACGGCACTGGATGTTACCATTCAGGCACAGGTACTGTCTCTTATGAAAGAATTAAATGAAAGACTGGGAACAGCTACTATTTTGATCACACATAACTTAGGATGTGCATCAAGTATCTGCGATAGAATCATCGTTATGTATGGTGGAAAGATTATGGAGGAAGGAACAACGGAAGAAATTTTCTATGAACCGCATCATCCATATACGATGGGACTTTTGAACTCTGTACCAAAAGTAACCGGAGAAGCATCAAAAGAAAGACTGGTTCCGATTCTTGGAACACCGCCGGATATGCTTCATCCACCGACAGGATGTCCGTTTTATCCGCGCTGCAAATATGCAATGAAAGTATGTGCATCTATGCCGGTGCCGGAACAGTATATCAGTGATACACATCGTGTAAGCTGTTTTATGTGCCATCCGCAGGCACCTCGGAATGAAGAGTATGAAAGTCAGAAAGGAGGAATCCGACATGCCAAATAATACACTTTTGGAAGTAAAAGACCTGAAAATGTATTTCGAGAATAAAAAAGGATTTTTAGGTAAAAAAATCGAGTATGTAAAAGCAGTGGACGGAGTTTCCTTCAAAATACAAAAGGGAGAAACAATCGGACTGGTAGGAGAGTCCGGATGTGGAAAATCTACAACCGGATATTCCATCATGCGTCTCTATAAACCGACAGCAGGAGAAATCATATTCGACGGGAAAGATATTGCACAGTTAAGTGCAGCTGAAGTATGGCCATACAGAAAAAGAATGCAGATGATCTTTCAGGATCCATATGCATCCCTGAATCCTCGTATGACGGTTTCAGATATTATCGGTGAGCCACTGGATATTTATCATCTTTATGAAGGTAAGGAAAGACAGGAACGCATCTATGAATTGTTGAATACAGTTGGTCTTGGAAAAGACCATGCCAGCCGTTATCCTCATGAATTTTCAGGTGGACAAAGGCAGCGTGTCGGGATTGCAAGAGCACTTGCGGTAAATCCGGATTTTGTAGTCTGCGATGAGCCTATTTCGGCACTTGATGTCAGTATTCAGGCACAGGTAGTAAATATGCTTGAAGATCTGCAGGCAAGTCTTGGACTTACTTATTTGTTTATTGCACATGATCTTTCTATGGTCAGACATATTTCCCAAAAAGTAGGTGTTATGTATCTTGGATCTCTGGTAGAATTTGCGGAGACAGAAGAATTGTACGAACAGACACTGCACCCATATACAAAAGCATTGATGTCAGCGGTTCCTGAACTTGATCCTGCGATCAGTAAAACTAAGAAACCGGTTATGCTGCAAGGGGATGTCCCAAGTCCGATTGATACACCGGTTGGATGTAAATTTGCATCCAGATGCCCATATGCTACCAAACGCTGTCATGAAGAAAGACCAATCTTCAGAAACGTTGGAAATGAACATTATGTAGCCTGTCATCTGGTAGAATAATGCATAATTAAAGAGGAAATGAAAATATGAAATACAATTTTGATGAGCCTGTTGACAGAAGCAAAAACCGTTCTGCAAAATATGATGAAAGGGTAAAGAATTTTGGGACAGATGATGTGATTCCGCTTTGGATCGCAGATATGGATTTCAAAACAGCACAGCCTATCATTGATGCATGTAAAAAGAAAGCGGAAGAAGGAATCTGGGGTTATACATCCCGCCCAGATAGTTATTTTAAAGCGTATGCCGACTGGCAGTTAAGAAGAAACGGATGGGCACTTGATACAAACTTATGTAGCTGGTGTTTAGGTGTGGTTCCGGCTCTTGCAGCGATCATTAAGCTATTTACAAAGAAAGAAGAAAAGGTTTTAATTCAGCCACCGGTTTATCCGGAATTTTTCGAAATCACAGAAAATACAGGGAGAGAACTTGTACAAAATAACTTTCTTGAGCATGACGGAGTGTGGGAAGTAGATTTTGAAGATTTTGAAAAGCAGGTAAAAGATCCCGCAGTGAAACTCTTCATTTTATGTAATCCACATAATCCGCTTGGACGCGTATGGTCCCAAGATGAGCTGTCTAAAATGCTGACACTTTGCTTTGAAAATGATGTTCAGGTAGTTTCGGATGAAATTCATTCGGATCTCATATTTCATGGAAAAAAACATATTCCGGCAGCAATTGTTGTCCCAGAAGCAGCTGATAAGGTGATCACATGTATTTCCGTGACAAAAACATTTAACCTGGCAGGACTTCAGGCATCAACCACGGTATTCCCAAATCTGGAAATGAAGAAAAAGTTCGACGGATATTGGGGTGGAATGGATATACATAGAAACAATGCGTTTAGTTCTGTTGCAATGGAAGCAGCATTGAATGAGGGCGAAGAGTGGTTGGAACAACTCCTTGCGTATATTTCTGGAAATCTTGATTATATATGTGATTATTTTGAAAAAAAGATTCCTCTGATCAAAGCAAATATGCCGGATGCAACCTATCTTGTGTGGCTGGACTGCAGAGCACTGCATATGGATAATGAAGAATTAAAGGATTTTATGATTCATAAGGCAGGGCTTGGATTAAATGACGGTTCGTCTTTTACAAGGACAATGAACGGGTTTATGCGGTTGAATGCAGCCTGTCCGAGATCTGTTCTAGAGAAAGCATTGAAGCAATTAGAGGATGCGGTTAATAGTCTGAATAATTGATTGGAGGAAAAAGAAATGCATGAATTAACACAATTAATTAAAGAGGATATGCGTCCGGCTCTTGGGGTAACAGAGCCGGGAGCGATCGCGTATGCGGTTTCAAAGGCAAAATCTTATGTTCCGGGAGAACTGGAACAGGTTACGCTTTTACTAAATAGTGGAATGTATAAAAATGCATATACATGTGGTATTCCGAACAGTCATTTTTACGGAAATGAATACGCAGCAGCTTTAGGGGCGGTAGCAGGAAAACCGGAAAAAGAGCTGGAGAGCCTTGCTAATGTAACAGAAGCCGACAATGTGGCAGCAGAGCAATTGGTAAAAGACGGAAAAATCGTTGTGAAAATGAGCGAGATTACGAGTCGTATTTTTATCGAAGCCCGCGTAAAGACAACAGGCGGAGAGGCTATGGTTCGGATCCGCGATGCACATACAAATATTGTTCGTATTGAGGCAAATGGAGAGGTGCTTCTTGAGAAGGAAGAAGCTTCTGTGGAAGGTGGACACGAAGAAAAACCATTGATCCACAATTATACATTAAAACAGATTTACGAATACGCAAAAGAAGTTCCGGCAGAGGAAATTGAATTTATCAAGGCTGCCTATGAGATGAACTATGCTCTTTTTGAAGAAGGAATCCAGAACCCGAGAACAACCTATGCACGGTATCTGCTTGAGAAAAATGGCGGAAAGATTATTTCGGATAATGAGTTAAAGACTGCATCTTTACTTTGCAATGCAGCAATTGAGGCCCGTGTGATCGGACTTGACAGACCAGCCATGAGCATTACCGGTTCCGGGGCACATGGAATCATTGCAACCATGCCTCTTTACGGTGTTTGCAAGATCCGCGGATTAAGCGATGAAACCTTATATCGTGCCACCGCATTAAGCTATCTCATCTGCATGTATATCAAAGAATATTCCGGTAAGCTTTCTGCTTTCTGTGGCTGCGGCATTGCTGCCGGTACAGGAATGGCCTGTGCGTTGGTTTTCCTTCATGGAGGTGATGAGCATGCCATGACGAGAACGATCAACAACATGTCCAGCAGTATTACCGGTATGATCTGTCATGGCGGAAATAAGGGCTGTACGATGAAAGGTGTTGTGGCAGTGAACGCTGCATTCCAATCGGCAGACTTTGCGATGCATGATATTTTTATTGATGATATTCATGGAATCAATGGTTTTACACCAGAAGATACGATGCGGCATATGGGAGAAATCGCTTCGCCAGGCATGATTGGAACTGAGAAGACAATCGTGGATATTCTGCAGGAAAAAGGAGAATAGAAGATAGAAAAAGAAAAAGTCTTTGAATTGTGAACTGCTTCCCGTCAAGTAGACAATTAAAAAAATAAAATTTATTTCTGCCACTAGATGAAAAACTGGTGGCAGTTTTTATGCTGCCAATATATATTGTTCATGTTTTTCCATTGGGGTTAAAACTCCAAGATTCCTTTGTAATCGTCTATTGTTGTAATATTCCATGTAGCTTTCAATCATGCCCACAAGTGCTGTACGACTCGTAAATCTTTTCCCATAATAACGTTCTCTTTTTATAATCCCCCAGAATCCTTCCATCGGACCATTATCAATACATTTTGCAACCCTGGACATGGAAGCTTCGATTTGTATATTGAAATCCTCTGTCACTATGACACAGCGGGCGTGCATCTGGATTACTGGCAATGGCATTGTCGAAAGTATCAAAGACCAATGCGTTATTATTGTTATCTCGAATTACATAGGACACAATCCGTCTATCATACAAATCTAGTATTGCACTAAGATACACCTTATGTTTTTCCAAACCGATGTAATATTTAAATTCCGTCACATCTGTAAGCCATTTCTGATTAGGTGCATCTGCAAAAAACTCTCGGTTTAATACATTTTCCGCTATGTATTGTGGATTTGCGGATTGACGTGTGCATCCATTGTTAGCATATTTAATTGTGGATTTAATATTTTTCTTTCTGCAAATACGAAGAACCCGTTTGTCATTTACCTTTATTCCATAATAGCGTTCCAGATCATCTCGTATTCTTCGATAGCCTTTGTCAGGAGAATCCGTGTGTATCTTTTCGATTGCATCTGAAATACGCAAGTTTTTAATTTCATTAGCTGGAATCTCTCTATGAAGCCATTTATAATAAGCAGATCTGCTTACATTTCCAAGTTTGCAAAGTGCACTGATTGGGTAACCGTATGTTTCGTTTTCCTCTTTAATTGCCTGATAAATCTGCCCTTGCCTCAACAGGCTTAACCCCGCCTCCTCTCTATTTCGTCAAGTTTTTTTAGGAATGATGCCTCCATTTCAGCTTTTTTCCGCTTGGATTTTTCCATCTTCAATTCTGCTTGAAGTTTTTCAATTTCGGAAAGAGAATTCTCTGATTTCCTTTTGCCACGATTGTCTTGTAGTGCATTAATTCCACCGTTTTCATATTTAACCGTATAGTTTCGTGCCTGCTGATAAGAAACTTTAAATTTTTCAGATGTTTCAGTGTAATTATGATCATGGCTAATGCAATATGCCGCAATTTCTACCCGTTCATTAAATGCCGTTTTTCTTCCTTTGGTCATGATGCCTGTATCTCCCATTCTGGAAGCTTTTAGCTCCTCATGACCATTATACTTCTTAATCCAGCTTCTGAGTTGACTGGTCGAAAGAATTTTGAACTTTTGACAAATTTCCATATGAGAACCTTCGCCAGCTAAATATGCTGCGACTGCTTGCTCTTTTTCTGCTTTGGAATAATGTTTGTTATGATTGGTTTTAAACGCATCTATTCCCATCGCTTCGTAGTTTTTTACCCATTGTTTGAATGATTGAAAGGCTATACCTAAACGTTGTGCAATCGTCTTCATACTGCCTTTTCCATCTAAATATTCTTGAACTGCACTTATCTTTTCTTCAGCACTGTATCTTGCTTTTCTTCCCAATAAAAATACCCCCTTTCAGGTAACAAGTTTTATATTATTTTACTTGTCTACCTAAAAGGGAGCATATCA